>DATCYI010000249.1:0-21069 GCA_036570385.1 Acidimicrobiales bacterium
ACTTCGACGACGTCGACCTAATGGCGATGCAAGCCAACGTCGAGAAGATTGGCGAGAACCCGTGGCTCCTCGCCCAGGGCTTCACCCTGGTGATCCACGAGCTGCTGTCGCGCCTCGAGCGAGCCGGCAGCGATCCGAAGATGGTCCTCTTCGAGCTCTGTCTCAAGCTCCGCAGAGAATCCTCAGGCTGAGAGTCGTTCTCAGGTACGGTCACCTTGTGGCCCTCGCGTGGCAGTCCGTCGACACCCGCTACGACCCTGACGAGACGCTCTTCGCTGGCGACCCGCAGGTCCTCGTAGACGCCTTCGGTGAGCTCCTCGAGCTCCTCGATCGACGGCCCTCCTGGCAGCGCCAGGCCGCCTGCCGAGGCGAGGACCCCGAGCTGTGGTTCCCCGGCCGTGGCGCTAGCACCAGCGAGGCCAAGAGCATCTGCGCTGAGTGCCCCGTGGCCGACGAGTGCAAGGCCACGGGCCTCCAGGAGAAGCACGGCATCTGGGGCGGTCTCAGCGAACGTCAGCGCCGCCAGGAGCGCAGCACCGCCGCCTAGACGCGACACGACCCCCGCCGAAGCGAGGGCCGGTCAACTGTCCGGATCCGGACAGTTCGCTATTGGCGGATCCGCCAAGATGGGTCAGTCAGCGCAGCCGGTCACACATCCAGCGGCCGAGTTGCCGGCCGCGGTTGCGATCATGGTCGGCGGCAGCGATCCCGACCGCCTTGCCGAGGCGGGACAAGGCGTAGGCGTTGACGAGGACCTCCTCCTCTTCAACGAAGGAGTCGTCGGTGTCCGGGGTGTACAAGAAGTCCCGGCGGTGGTGAGTCAGTTCGTGCGCCAGGATCTCCCGGTACTCGTTCCAGGTCACCCCGTTGGCACACAGGATGATCCGCCGCTCACGCCCATCGTCTTCAATCCGCCCGTCGCAGTCCTCGAGCTCTGCCCACACCAGCCGTAGCTGGCCTTGTGCAATCTCGTAGCGGAGTTCGTCCCAGGGGTCATCGGTGGTGCTCTCCCGACGCCGGTGCTCGTCCGTGGTGATCTCCGCGAGGCATGAGTACGCCACGGTGAAGAGGTCCGGCGGCAGTTCAGCCACTAGCGCTTCCGCATCCTGAAGCAGGCTGTCGAGCCGCTGCCACAGTGCGAAGTGCGCTTTGCGCTCGGAGCGATCGATGCTCCAACACTCAGGTGGCGGTGACGGGGTGGCCGACGCCGTGTCCACCGTGGTGGACGCTCTCACAGGTGCCGGCCCTCGCTCTGCCAGCGCCACCACGCCACGAAGAAGTCCTGGCCCTCGGAAGAGAGGGCCACCAGCGCTTCCTCGAACTCGAGGTGCCACCCCTCCTTGTCGGTACCGCCAGCACTGGCGCGGTCGAGACACTGCAGGAGCTTCTTCAGCAACGCCTGGTCGGGCGACGAGAGGGTGGCGAGCCGGGCGTTCCAGTTGTGGGGTTCCCCAGTTGTGGAATCGGTGCCGATGGTGGTCTCGTAGGTGCCCGAGGTTGCGGTCTGGTCGGTGGTGATCATGAGCTTCTACTCCTGGTTGCGCTCCGCAGCTCGTCGAGCTCGGCTTGCTGCTGGTTGTGGCGCCGGCGGAAGGACTCCTCGACGCTGCGTAGGTGGCTCTCGCGCTCGGCGAGAAGCCGGTCGATGTGCGCTTGCTGGTGTCGTGCCAGCGCACGGAGCTCGGACACGCCCAAGGCATCGAAGGCCAGCGTCTCCGTGGGACTAGCCACCCTGCGTTCGCTCGGCGAGCGCCCCTGCCAGGTCCACGTAGCCGGTCACGGCCCACACGAGCGCCTGCAGATGGTCGCCGGCCCTGTCGGCCCGCTCCGGTCCGATCGTGTCCACGAGGTGCTCCTGCATCGCCTCGATGAGGCGGTCGATCGACAGCAGCAGGTACTTCGCCCGGTCCCGGTCCCACTCGAAGCCTCCGGCTACTTGGAGGGCGAGCACGGCGATCTCGTCGCGCACCTCGGGCGGGCACAGACCGTCGACGTCGAACCACTCGCCGCTCACGCGTCGACCTCGGCGTCCGCTGCGAGCTCGGCCTCCCGGCGCTCCATCCATGCGCGGTGGTACTCCGAGACCGTGAGCCCCTGCTCAGCGGCGATCGTCATGTCATTGTCGGGATCGAACATCTGAGCGAGCTTCGCCATGGCGTTGAACAGCGGCCACTGGCCCGAGAGCGAGTCGATGACGTGACTCAGACCGTCGTGCGCGTCGGGATGAGCGCCGTCATCGTCGAGGAGCCCGGACTCCTCAACCGCGACGGTCGCCTTCGCCTTCCGCATCGAGGCCGACACGATCAGGCTCATCGCCTCCTCGGCGAGCGGCGTCAGGTTCTCGACGAGCGCTTCGATCTGCTTCGTGAGCAGACGGGCCCGCTCAGCCTCGTTCGCATCGACCGATGCGGCGATGCCCTCGAGCATCTTGCTCATCGAGGCGAAGACGGTGCCGGCGGTCGTCTCTTGGGTGGCGGTGCTCATGGTGTCCTCCTGGACGTTGACTTGGTACGAAGTCATTCGTACACTCGACTTGAAACCAAGTCAACCCCGGGCGCGTAGCGTCCCCTGCCATGGGAAGGAAGGTCGACGTGGGAGACCTCGTCGGAGCCACCGAGATCGCTGAGCGTCTCGGGCTCTCGCACTCACAGACGGTGCACACGCTGCGCCGCCGCTATCCCGACTTCCCGCAGCCTGTGGCCACCCTCCAGCGAGCACACGTCTGGGCCTGGCCCGACGTCGAGGAGTGGGCCAAGGCGACCAAGCGTCTGCCGTCGTGAGCATCCACAAGCGGGACACGTCCCGCGGCACCCGCTACGACGTCCGGCTGCGTAACGCCGAGGGAAAGACCTACAACCGCACCTGGCGCACCAGGAAGGAGGCCGAGAGCTATGAGCGGGCCGAGCTCACCGCTCGCGACCGCGGCGACTGGATCGATCCCAGGGCCCGCCTCAAGACGTTCTCCGAGGTCGCGGGGGAGTGGCTCAAGTCGAACCCAGCAAAGCGGCCGGCCACGATCCGCATAGAGCGGTCGATGCTCGATAGGCACGTCATCCCCGCCATCGGAGCCAAGCGCGTTGCGAGCCTCACGCCGGCCGTGATGCAGACCCTCGTGAGCGACCTCAGCGCGAAGCTCTCGGCCCGCTCGGTGCGGAGGATCCACAGCACCGTTCGCGCCATCTGCAACTACGCCGTCGCCACGGACACCGTGGCCCGCTCACCGCTGCGCGGGATCAAGCTCCCGGCCGAGGTGCCAGCCGAGGTGCACGTCTTCACGCCTCAGGAGCTCGTATCCGTCGCCGAGGCGCTCCCTGCGGAGCATCGCCCCATGGTATGGCTCGGCGCCGTCCTGGGCCTGCGCTGGGGTGAGGTGGCAGGGCTGCAGATGGGTTCGCTCGACATCCTCGGCCGCACGCTCAAGGTCGAGCGGGCCGTCGTGCGCGACGCCAAGGGTCGCCCGGTCCTCGGCGAGCCGAAGTCGGAGGCTGGCCGGCGGACCCTCGCCATGCCCGACGAGCTCGTCGAGGTGCTCAGCGCCCACGCCAGGGCGATCGCCGTCACCGCCGCCAACCCGGACGCGCTGCTGTTCCCCGGCTGGGAGGGCGGCCCGCTGCGCTACTCGAACTGGCTCCGCCGCACGTGGTGGCCGGCGATGGTCGCCGCTGGTCTAGGCACGCTCGAGCAGGACGAGACCACGGAGCGCTGGCACTACTCGGGGCCGGGCTTCCACGACCTGCGTCGCACCTCCGCCACAGCGCTCGTGGTCGACGGGGTGGACGTCAAGACAGCGCAGTACCGCCTAGGTCACTCGTCGCCCGTCCTCACGCTTGCGGTGTACGCCCAGGCCGTGACAGCCGCCGAACGTGATGCCGCTGACCGCGTCGGCGCCCGGCTGATGAGCGCCGGCTAATGGCTCGTCAGGTCGATCGTGAGAATCCAGACCACGGGGTGAGGGTCGCCCTTGTTGCCCCCGGAGTACGCCTCGTTCCACTGATAGTTGATCCGGCCCGCGCCGGAGATCTCGTAGTGCACGGTCCTTGAGAAGCCGTCCTCCCTCGGCCGCGCCGCCTTGCCCCGCAGAATGCCCGAGGTGTTGACGGCGGGGATCTGGCCGGGGTTCTGGGAGACGTGATCGTAGAATTGCTGGGCGCTCTCCAGCCCTACGGCGTCGACAAGCCCGTTCCATCGATCAAGGAACTGGTGATGCACCAGCACCCTGAACTTGGGCTTAGCGGGAGGCTTTCCGCCTGGCCGACGTCCGGGCGCGAACGGCCGGTAGGCCTTCTCGCCCGCCATTACGACTTCAGTCCGGCCGGTCGACGCTCTTGAAGTCGTCTGGAGACACGTCGCCGAGAAGCACGGAACGAGCGAGCGGGTCTCGGAGGCTCTCAGCAGTCACGCGCCAGGCATCCAAGACGCCGATGATGTTCCGCAGGTCGCCGCTCCGGAGGACGGGCTTGAGGTCAGAGACCATCTCGGACAGATCCTCGGAGTCGAGGCAGTCCAACGCGTCTGCGAGCTTGGCGACAACAGCCTTGATCCGCGGCGACTCGATGGGGACGACGGGCGCGACGTCGTCCGCGTCGGCAGCGTGGAGATGTTCATTGGCGTTGACCCATGGGGCCTCCGCTTCGATCTCCTCCGCCAGCTCATCTCGTTCCAAGAGCCGACCGGCTGTCATCAAGATTCCGCTCCCTCTGGTCGCACAGACCCTCGAATCGGGGCTTGGTCTAACAGAAGTGTTGCCACTTCGTCAGAATCATCGGCGGCCTCGCGCCACCGCTCAAGCAGAAATGTTCCAAATTCAGACGCCCCTAGACCCTCAGGAATGTCCACGGTGCGGTTCGCTTCGATATAGAGCGCTACACCCGGGAGGTCGTCTGGCAGGATCCGATGGGACAACGCGTCCCGAGGCGGATGCGCTCGTCCGACCCCCCCGATGAGCCGCTGAGAGATCTCATCACTGTCGACAACGCCGAATTCCACCGACATTCCGCCATGTGACCAGTGGCCATCGAATAGCACAGCGGAGTCGCTGGCGTGGGTGCGCTCCCCCAGCCCACACACGACGCTGGAGGCGAGAGCCCGGCGAGCTTCATCGTAGTTCTGGTCCAACGACAGGACGTGCTGGGTGAAGACGCTGACTGACTTCAGGCCTATCGGGGCGAGCTGGTCAAAGGCGAGCCGGATCCCAGTCAGGAGGGGCTCGCTGGACTCTGATTCCGGCGGAAACAGAACCGCGAGGATTCCTCTAGCGCCCACGCGTAGCTCATGGTGGGGTTTGCCGATCTGAGCTCCGGTGTCCTTCTCGCGTACGAAGAACCGGTGCAGCACACCCTGGTCCTCAAGCGCCCGAAGGACCAGGGTCCGATTCTCATAGAACGCGAGCGGCGTGACCCAGCCGACCCGGAGGCCGTTAGTGAGGCGACCATCCACGAGTTCAGCGTACACCGGGGCGACCGGTTAGATGCAGACGCGCGATGGACGCGCGATGGGCGCAGAGAGTCAGCCTGGCCGGCAGAGCTGCGTACCGCTCGTGACCACGGACTTCGTAAGAGCCGGGTGTCGGATTCGAACCGACGACATCTTCTTTACAAGAGAAGTGCTCTGCCAGCTGAGCTAACCCGGCGGGGTTCGTGCAGAGGCTACCGCCAGCCGAGGGTCCTTGATCCAAGGGGTCCCGTCGGCCACCCTGTTCCCGTGGCACTCACCGACCGAGACCGTGCGATCCTCGACTTCGAGCGCACGTGGTGGACCGAGCCGGGCCCGAAGGACGCCGCCATCCGCGAGCGCTTCGACCTCTCCGGCACCCGCTACTACCAGCTCCTCACCGAGCTGCTCGACGATGCCGAGGCCATGGACTACGACCCGCTGCTCGTCCGTCGCCTCCGCCGCGTGCGCGAGCGCCGCCGCCGAGCGCGCGTCGAGGGTCGTCCGATGAGCCAGCTCGACAACAGGTAGGACAAACTTCCCTCATGGCCCGACGCCGACCTACCGAACCGACCGTCAACCCGGCCCGGGGAGCCGCCCTCGTGGTGGTCGCGGTGCTGGTGGGGCTGTTCCTCCTGCGAAACGGGCTCGACACCTCCGAGGTCGTGCGCGCCTCCGGCGACGACGACACCGAGGCCGACGCCGGCGCCGACGGCTCCGACACCGGCACCGATGAGGGCACCGACGAGGGGACCGACGAAGGCTCCACCGACGACACGGTTCCCGGCGCCCGCCCGCCGGCCGAGGTGCCCACGATCGTCCTCAACGGATCGGGTGTGGGCGGCGCCGCCGGTCGCTACACGGAGGCCCTGGCCTCGGCCGGGTACCAGATGACCGACCCCGACGGTGGCAACGCCAACGCCAACGTGCCGACGACCCTGATCCTGCACGCCGAGGGCTTCGAGCAGGAGGCCGCGGCCGTGGCCACCGCCATCGGGGCTCCGGCGCTCGTGCCCTCGCTGCTCACCGAGCCGCTGCCTGGCGACACCATGGGTGCCAGCGTCGTCGTCGTCCTGGGCCCCGACCTCGCCAACTCCACGCCGACCACGGTCACCACCGCGGCCACCGGAGCGACCACCACCACGACCGCGGGCTGAACCCACGGGCTGAGCCCGTCGATCAGTCGAGGCGCTCGACCCGGACCCGCACCTCGTAGGCGATCGTGCCGGTGACCGGCTCGGCATCGATGCCCGCCGGTGGCGATATCTCGACCATCAGCTCACCGGTGGACGACGTCCGCGACTGGCGGATGGCGCCATCGGAGAGGTCGTAGCTCGTCGTGGAGGTGGCCGACACGGCACCGTCGAGCGCGGCAGTGGCGCCGCTCGCGGCGACCGCCTCCTGAACGTCGTCGCTGGCGGTCGACCTCACCACCGCGACCTTCTCGCCGTCGATCACGCCGAAGCGCTCCAGCCGTCCGGTCGTGCGCCGCTCGTCGTCGCCGAGCGTCCAGCGCTCACCGGCGGCGAGGCGCCCCTTGGGCAGCGCGAGGGGTGCGCTCCCGAACAGCGATTGGCCGCTGGCGCCGAACGCGTCGGCGGCCAAGCCCTCCACCGCCTCGACGGCCTGCAGCGAGCCGGCCCGGTCGAGCACCACCATCGCGGTGGTGGCCGGGCCGTCGTCGCGCCGCAGCTCCACCTCGACGCGTGCCCCGTCCGCGTCAGCGGTGAGGATCGTCTGGTCGACGAGCAGCACGGTGTCGAGCTCGGTCACCTCTGGCTCCTCGCCGTCGAGCGAGCGGGAGAGCGTGGCTTCGATCTCGTAGCGGTACTCGTAGGTGGTGCCCGTCGCCGGCCGGAAGCGCAGGTCGACGGTGTGATCACGGCAGCCGCCCAGCACCGTGATGGCCCCGAGGGCAACCAGCGCCGTCCCGCCACGTCGAACCATCGCGGCGACGGTAGCCGTGCCGCGTCGAATGGTGTCAGACACCATTCGACGCGCGAGCAACGCCACCTATCCGCTCGGGTCCCGAGGACTCGAGCGGGTAGGCGCTCGCCGCTGTCTCGCCGGCCGGATGACGTCCCTGGCGTCGTCCTCCTCCTCGCCGCAGCTACGGCTGCGCCTTCGTCGTGCGTCCTAGCCAGTAACGCCCCCGGCTCGCCGATCCAACGACTCCACCTACCCGCTCGAGTCGTAAGGTCCGCGCATGGCTGCTGCCGATCCGGCCCTGCTCGCTCCGCTCCGATCGTCGCCCGAGCGGGCTGCTGTCCTGCTCGACTTCGACGGCACGCTCGCGCCCATCGTGGAGCGGGCCGACGCGGCCACCGCCCTACCCGGCGTCCGTGCGGCCCTGACCGCGCTCGCCGAGGTGTACGCCGTGGTCGCCATCGTGTCGGGACGGCCGGCCGCCTACCTGGTGCCGCAGGTGCCCGAAGGCGTCGTGATCAACGGCCTCTACGGGCTCGAGTGGGCCCGCGACGGGGAGATCCGACGACCGCCCGAGGCGGAGCGGTGGGCGGCGGTTGTCGACGAGGTCGCGGCGGCCGCTGCGGCAGTGGGCACCGACGCGCTCGAGGTCGAGCACAAGGGGCTCTCGCTGACCCTGCACTACCGCACCCACCCCGACGATGCCGGTGAGGTGCTGGTCTGGGCCACCGACCAGGCCGAGCGCACGGGCCTGGTCGTGCGCGAGGCCAAGATGTCGCTCGAGCTGCACCCGCCGCTGTCCTACGACAAGGGCAGCGCGGTCGAGGAGCTCGTCGCCGGGCTCGATGCCGCGTGCTTCATGGGCGACGACGTCGGCGACCTGCCCGCCTTCGCGGCCCTCGATCGGCTGGCCGAGCGCGGCGTGGCGACGCTCAAGGTCGCGGTCACCACCAGCGAGTCGGTGAAGGCCATGGTGGAGAGCGCCGACCTCCTGGTCGACGGCCCCCAGGGAGCGCTGGCGCTCCTGCACGACCTCCTGCCGTGAGCGCGCCCGTGACGGGCCAGTAGCGTCCCGCCCATGTGCATGAGCTGCGCCGCCTCCGCCGACGTGGTGCTCGGCGGCGGCATCGTCGGCGCGGCCGGCCTCCGAGTCGGCCTGCGCATGATGCGAGACCGCACCCGCGGCGGCGAGCGGGAGGTGCTCTCGCCTGGTGCGGCGGTACCGAGCTCAGCAGCACGAGTCGACGACGTCGCCGACTGATCTCGACGGGCACGTGCTCTCGAGCGGGTCACCCCGTGTCCGGCCCGGGCCCGCGGTGATCGCCGCGTCCGTGGCTGCGGTGCTGCTCGCCGCGCTGGCGACGAGCGTCTCTGATCAGCGCTTCCTCCTCGGTGAGGTAGCGGTCCTCGAAGCCGCCAACGGGTTTCCTGCTGTCGTGGGCTGGCCGCTACGGGTCGTCATGCAGCTGGGCACGATCTACGCCGCACTCGCCCTGGTGGCGCTGCTGGCTTGGCGGGCGGATCGGGCAGCGGTGCTGGCTCTTGCTCTGTCCACCGCAGTCGCCTTCCGCCTCGACAACGTGCTCAAGGACCTCATCGACCGGCCTCGCCCGCCCGGTCTGGTGGATGGACTGGATGTGCGCGAGAGCATCCACGGCTACGGGTTCCCATCCGGGCACACGACGCTGGCGTTCGCGCTGGCCGCGGCGCTCCACCCGGTGCTCGATGGTGCGTGGCGCTGGCTCGCATGGTCTCTGGCGGTGCTGGTCGGGGTCGCCCGGATGCACGTCGGCGTCCACTGGCCGGCCGACGTCGTGGGCGGAGCGCTGCTCGGCACGGCGATCGGATCGCTCGCCTGGCTCGTCAGCGGCGCACTGGTCCGGCCGCGCGCTCCCGCCTGAGCCGAGAGGTTGGGGGCATGGGTGCTGGTGTGGCGTGCACTCGTGCCCCGAACGTCGGTCGGCTGGGAGGTTGGGGGCATGGGTGCTGGTGTGGCGTGCACTCGTGCCCCGAACGTGGCGTGGGCTGAGCGCCCACGGCGTCACCAGGAGTCTCGGTCGGGGCCGAACTGGTCCCAGGTGGGCTCGTCGGCCTGGCCTTCCAGCGGGGGTGGGGTGGGACCGGTGGGGACGGGCGCCGGTTCGGGCTCCGGGGGCGGGGCAGGAGGGGCGGGAGCCGCGCCGATCGCGCTGCCTCGGGTGACGACCCATGCCGCCAGCCCCGTGGTGACCGGCACCGCCGCCACCAGGCCGATGGAGCCGACGAGGGTCCGCACGATCTCGACGGCCACCAGCTCGCCGGCGGCCACGTCTGTGAGGTTCCGGCCGGCCTGGGTGAAGAGGAGGAGCAGGGGTAGCGACGCGCCGGCGTAGGCGAGCACGAGGGTGTTGACCGTCGACGCGATGTGATCGCGACCGATCACGATGCCGGCCTGGTAGAGCCGCTTCACGCCGTAGGTCGGGTTGGCCTGGTGGAGCTGCCAGACCGCCGACACCTGGGTCACCGTGACGTCGTCGAGCACGCCGAGGCTTCCGATGATGATCCCGGCCAGCACCAGCCCCGGGATGTCGATGTCCGCCGACGCGATCTGCAGGTAGAAGGCGTCCTCGGTGGCGAAGCCGGTGAAGTGGGCCGCGGCGGAGAAGACGCCGGCGAGCACCGCGGTGAGCGCGAGCGCGGCGAAGGTGCCGAGCAGGGCCACCGTCGTGCGCTCCGACACCCCGTGGGTGAGGTAGAGGGCGACGACGCCGATCACGACGGCGGCGATGAGAGCGACAGCGGTCGGATCGTTCCCGTCGAGGATCGAGGGGAAGAGGAACGCGACCATCACGACACCGGTGACGGCGAGCCCGATCAGCGCCCGTAGTCCCTGGAAGCGGCCGAGTGCCAGCACCGCCACGACGAAGATGGCGACGAGCAGCAGCATCGGCGATCGCCGCTGGAAGTCGTTGAAGTAGTACTGGAACCCGGGATCGTTGGTGGGCTGGTGGCCCAGCACCACCTTGTCGCCCGCCTCGAGCTGCACCGACGCCTCGGTCACCGGCACCTCGAAGGTGGCGCTCTCCCCGTCGGGTGTGCCGCTGGTGACCTCGAAGGTGGTCTCGTTGCAGCGGATCCCCATCTCCTCGTCGGTGTTCGCGCAGGCCACCTCCTCTACGTGGGTGACGGTGGCGTCGACCAGCTCCGCGCCCATGCCCAGCTCCTCGGCGAGGACCGGCCTGTTGCCGTCGGGCCAGAGCAGGACCAGGCCGACGATGGCGGCCAGGGCGAACGCGAGCACCGCTGCGAACAGGAGGCGCTGGGCCCGCGCCGTGGTGAGCGGTGGGTCGTCGTGGTCGCCGCCGTGGTGGTGGTGCACGTGAGCCATGCGTCGAGTGTGTCAGCCACCGCAGGAGCGTGGATCGACCCCCAGCCCCGGGGCGCGAGACTCCGTGTCGTGACCGCGCCGCCCATCGACCAGGCCACCCTCGACCTCGCCGTCGACCTGCTCCGCCAGGCCGGCCAGCGCACGCTGCGCTGGTTCCGCGACGTGCAGCTGGAGGTCATCAGCAAGGACGACGGCACCCCCGTGACCGCCGCCGACCGCGACGCCGAGCGGTTCCTGCGGGAGCAGCTGGAGGTGCACTTCCCGGGCGACGGCGTGCTCGGCGAGGAGGAGGCGCCGACCGAGTCGACGACCGGTCGCCGCTGGATCATCGACCCGATCGACGGCACCAAGGCGTTCACCTGCGGCGTGCCGCTCTACTCGAACCTCCTCGCCCTCGAGGACGAGCACGGCATCGCCGTCGGCGTCGTGAACCTGCCTGCCCTCGGCGAGACGGTGTGGGCCGGGCGCGGGCTGGGCTGCTGGTCCGAGCGGGGCCGGGCGGAGGTCAGCGACCACGCCACCGTGGCCGGCGCCTACGTGATGTCGAGCGGGATCAGCTCCTGGTCATCGGCCCAGATCGAGGCGGTGCAGGGGGCGGGCGGGATCCTCCGGACCTGGGGAGACGGCTACGGGTACGCCCTCGTCGCGACGGGCCGGGTCGCGGCGATGGTCGACCCGATCGTCGAGCCCTACGACATCGGGCCCATGCCCGTGCTCTTGGCGGAGGCGGGCGGCCGCTTCACCGACCTCTCCGGCGCCGACACCATCGAGGGTCGCAGCGGCATCGCCACCAACGGCCACATCCACGACGAGCTGCTGGCGCTGCTCAGCTCGAGCCCTGCGCGGTCTGGCTGACGTCGTCGGGAGGTCGTCGGACTCGGCCAGCCACGCCACGAGGTCGCCCCGGGCGCGAGCGACCCGCGAGCGGATCGTGCCGACGGGGACCTCGCACACCTCGGCGGCCTCGGCATAGGACAGGCCCAGCGACTGAGTCAGCACGAACGCCGCCCGCCGATCGGCGTCGAGGGCGTCGATGGCCTCGTCGAGCTCGATCTCCCCCGACCGCGACGGTGAGACGGCGTCGCTGCGATCGGTGCGCTGCACGAGCCGGTCGACCAGGGCACGGCTGCGGGTGCGACGACGCACGTGATCGGCGCACACGTGCCTGGCGATCTGCAGGAGCCAGGTGCGGGCCGAGGCATCGCCGCGGAAGCGGGCGAGGGCCGGCAGCGCCCGCAGGTACACCTCGGAGGTGAGGTCGTCGGCGTCCTGGCGGTCGCCGAGGCGGGCGCACAGCCGCCACACCTCGGGCTGGGTGCGACGCACGAACGCGGTCAGCGCGACCCTGTCGCCGGAGGCAGCAGCCACAGCCAGGCGGGTCAGGTCGTCCACTCCTCCAGTCTGGCCCGCCGGGAACTCGACGCGGCAGCGGGACGACAACCCCCTCATGGACTGCGAGCTCATCCGCGAAGGACTCTCGGCGTTCCTCGACGACGAGGATGCAGGCATCAGCAAGACCGAGCTCGACGCGCACGTCTCCGGGTGCGTCGGCTGCTCCGCCTGGTGGGCGCGGGCGAGCGAGCTCCACCGGAGCGTGCGGGTGCGGCCGGCCGAGCAGGTTCCCGATCTCAGCGCGGCGATCGTCGCGGCCGCAGCTCCCGCTGCCCGCCGTCGTAGCCGGCTCGCCAGCGAGCCGATCAGCGCGGCCCGCTGGGGGCTGCTCGTCCTCGGGCTCACGCAGCTGGTGCTGGCGGTGCCCTCGCTGGTCGGTCTCAGCGACGGGTCGGTGCACGCCACCCGCGAGGTCGGTGCCTTCACGGTGGCCCTCGCGGTGGGGCTCCTCGTGGCGTTCTGGCAGCCGGCAAGAGCATGGGGGCTCGTGCCCCTCGCCGGCGCACTGGCGTTGGTGATGGTCGGTGCTGCCGCGCTCGACGTGGCCGACGGCGCTACCAGCATCGTGGAGGAGTCGCCGCACCTCCTGGAGATCGTGGGTACCGCGCTGCTCTGGCGGGTAGCGCACGGCCCGGCAGCCAAGGTCGGCGTGGACGCGAGCGCCGGCGCCCTGGCCTGAAGGTCCCGACCGACCCGAACCGCCATCTACCGTCCATCCCACATGCCCCGACACCGACGCCTCCCGTGCTGACCGCCCGCCCGCCCGCGCGGGGTCTCGCTCGCGCCTGGTTGGCCGTCGTGCTGCTGGTCGCCGTCATCATCGGCTCGGCATCGCCGGCGTCCGCGCACGCGAGCCTCCTGTCGGTCGACCCGCCAGACGGGGCCCGACTCGACGAAAGCCCAGCAGCCGTCACGCTGACCTTCAGCGAGCCGGTGTCGGCGGAGCTCGGCGGGGTCCGCGTCGTCGACGGCGATGGCAACCAGGTGCAGGTCGGCGCCGCCCGCGTCGACGGAGTCGTCGTGACGGTGGACCTCCAGCCAGACCTGCCCGACGGCACCTATGTCGTCAGCTACCGCGTCATCTCCGCCGACGGGCACCCGGTCCGGGGCGGCTCGGTGTTCGGCGTCGGGGCGGGCGAGGTGGATGCGGGCGCGCTGGGCCGAGTCACCGGCGACGATGGTGACCGGGTCTGGGACGTGGTCGGTGCGTTCGGGCGGGCCTTCGCCTACGGCGGATCGATCCTCGCGGCCGGGGGAGCCCTGTTCCTCGTGCTCGTGCACCGCGGCGGCTCGGATCGGGCTCGTCTCGTTCGCGTGGTCCGCATCGCCGCGGCGGTGGGCGCGGTCGGTTCGCTCGTGGCCCTACCGGTGCAGGCCGCTCTCGGAACCGGCCAAGGCCCCGGCTCGCTCTTCGACGACGGAGTGCTCGGACAGGTCGCGGCCGACGGTGTCGGCCTGAGCGTGGTGCTGAGCCTCCTCGGGCTCGGCCTCCTTGCCGTCACGCTCGAGCGAAGCCGGCCGCTGGCGCTGCTCGCCGCAGTGGTGGCGGCCGGGTCGTTCGCAGCCAGCGGGCACACCCGTGCCGGCGACCTCGCCACCGTCGCGACTTTGGCCGACATCAGCCACCTGCTCGTCGTGGCCAGCTGGGCCGGTGGGGTGGTGCTGCTGGCGCTGGCCCTGCGGGCTCGCCGGGGCGAGGACGCCCCGTCTGAAGAGTCCGGCGCCGAGTCCGACGGTGAGACCTCGGGCGACGCCACCGGTGAGCTGGTCGTGCGGTTCTCGTCGCTGGCCACGGCGGGGGTGATCCTCGCGTCCGTATCGGGCAGCATCCTGGGCTGGAACGAGGTGCGCAGCCTCGAGGGCCTCACCACCACCGGCTACGGCCTGCTGCTGCTCTCGAAGGTGTCGGCGGTCGGCGGGATGGCCGGCCTCGGCGCCTACAACCACTACCGGCTGATCCCCGCGCTGCGGAAGGGCAAGCGGCGCGCCGCCTTGCGGCAGATGCGCACGAGCCTGGCTCTCGAGGTCGTGTGCCTGGTGGCGGTGGTGGCCATCACCGCGGTGCTGGTGGTGGTGACCCCGGCCCGCAGCGAGATGTCGCCGGGTGTCGTCGAGAAGATGGTGGAGATCGGAGACATCGGCTCGATCCAGGTCACCGTCGCTCCGGCCGCCACGGGAGCGAACCAGGTCCACCTCTACACGTTCGATGCCGACGGCCGGCCCGCCGAGATCGTCGAGAGCCTGACCCTCGACCTGTCACTGCCATCGGCGGGGATCGGCCCCATCACCCGAGAGGCGCAGCGCGCCGGTCCCGCCCACCTCCAGCTCGACACCAGCGACTTCGCCGTGGCCGGCGACTGGCAGATCGAGATCACCGCCAGGCTCGACCGCTTCTCCCAGGAGAGCGCGACGGTGGAGATCCCCATCTCGGGGTGACGGGCCGCAACCTCCGCTCAGCCGTTCGAAGATCAGGAGAACAGATGCCGTCATCGTCAGCACGGGTCATCGCCCGCACCGTCGCTCTGGTCGTCGCGGTGGTGCTGGCATCGGCCGCGCCGGCCTCCGCCGACCCGGCCGGACCGAGCGACTTCCGCTCCGAGGTGACGGGGATCAGCCCGGCCACGGAGGGCGTGGACGCGGAGATCCGCGGCGGCGACTCCTTCCTCGAGCTCACGGTCTCAGAGGGCATCGAGGTGATCGTCGAGGGCTACAGCGACGAGCCCTACCTCCGGTTCCGCGCCGACGGGACCGTGGAGCGCAACCTGGCGTCGCCCGCCACCTACCTGAACGAGGACCGCAAGGGCGGGGGTGAGCTGCCGGAGATCGCGGACGAGGACGCCGACCCGCAGTGGGAGCAGGTCGCCACCGACGGCACCTACTCGTGGCACGACCACCGCGTGCACTGGATGAGCGAGGCCAGTCCGAGCGTCGACCGCGGCGAGCGGGTGCCGGGGGAGTACGACCCGTGGCGGGTGCCGCTCGTCGTCGGCGGCCAGGAGGTCGTGGTCGAGGGCACGCTGACCTATGAGAGCGCCACCTCACCGCTCCCGTGGCTCGCCCTCGGACTGGTGGTCGCCGGCTTTCTCGCCTGGTTGGGTCGGCGGGCGCCGCTGCTGGTGGGAGCCGCCGCCCTGGCGGTCGTGTCCATCGCCGCGGTCGTGGTCGGGCGCGGCGAGATGGCCGAGACCCCCGATGGGTCGGGGAACCCGCTCCTGTGGCTGCTGCCCCTCGCCGCGGCCGTGCTCGCGGTCGGAGCTCTGGCGCTGGGCAAGCGCAGCGCCGCGGTGATCATGGTGCTCGGCTCGGTGGCCACCCTCTCGGGCTGGGCGCTCCTGCGGTTCGCCGTACTGACCAAGCCCGTCCTCCCAACCGAGCTCCCCGCCCACCTCGACCGAGCCACGGTCGCCCTGGCCCTCGCCGCCTCAGCCACAGCCGCCTACCAAGCAGTGACCAGCGGCCACCTAGCCCTAAGAGAGCTAGAAGACGACTGACCCAGCAGGCCAAAGCGCGTCGAATGGTGTCTGACACCATTCGACGCGGAGACAGCAGCGCCGAGGGAGTCAGGCAACAGCGCGGCGGGGGAGTCCAGGCGCAGCGCGGGCGGGGGGCGTGGGGGGCAGAGGCTCCGCCGGAGCCCCCCACCCGCGGAGGGGTGGCTCCGCCGCCCCGGAGCAGCCAGCAATCAGCGCGAGCCCGAAGGGCGAGCCCAGAAGAGCTCGCCGCAGCTCGCCCGAAGGGCGAGCGAGGACGAAGCTAGAGCCAGCCGATCCGCTTGAACCTGCGGTAGAGGAGGAGGCAGGCGGTGATGGTGGCTACGACGGCGATGGCGTAGCCGTAGCGCCAGCCGAGCTCGGGCATGTGGTCGAAGTTCATGCCGTAGATCGCGCCGACGACCGTCGGGATGCCGCCGATGGCGAGCCATGCGGAGATCGTTCGCATGTCGTCGTTCTGGCGGACGGTGACCTGCGCGAGGTTGGCGTCGAGGGCGTCGGTCAGCAGGTCGCGGAGGTGGGCGACGGCGGTGACGACGCGGGTCAGGTGGTCCTCCACGTCGCGGAAGTAGGTGGCCAGCTCGGGGTGGGCGCCTGGCAGCTCGCCGGCGGCGAGCCGGGTCAGCGGGTCGAGGAGCGGCTCGGTGTTGCGGTAGAGGGCGAGGACCTCGCGCTTGAGCTTGAAGATGCGCTGGCTGGGGTCGTAGCCGCGGGGGCGGTCGGAGGTGAAGACCGACTCCTCGATCTCGGCCATGTCGTTGTCGAGTCCGGCCACCACGGCGGCGTAGTCGTCGACGACGCGGTCGGTGACGGCGTGGAGCACCGCCATCGGTCCGCAGCGGATGCGCTCGAGGTCGCGCTCGATGGCCGCCCGAACGTGCTTGAGGGCGCCGGCCTCGCCGTGGCGCACGGTCACCACGTAGCTCTCGCCGACGAAGACCTGGATCTCCGCCATGTCGACCGCCTCGGTGGCGTCGTCGTAGTGAGCGGGCTTGAGGACCACGAAGAGGTCGCTGTCGTAGACCTCGAGCTTGGGTCGCTGGTGGGCCGCGACGGCGTCTTCTACGGCGAGCTCGTGCAGCCCGAGCTCGTGGCGCACCGCCTCGAACTCCTCCGGTGACGGCTCGTGGAGCCCGATCCACACGAAGGAGCCGGGGTCGTGGCTGGCCTCCAAGGCGTCTTCGACCGCGAGGTCGCCGGCGCGGCGCACTCCGTCGGTGTAAACGGCACAGTCGACGATCACCGCGCCATCCTTGCGCGTCGGTGTCAGCCGCCGGCGGAGCGCTGGTCGACCAGCCAGTCGGCCGGGGTGCGGGCTTCGGCCAGCTTGCGCAGGGTCGTCGCCCGGTCGCGCCGCTCGTCGGCCGGCATCGTGAGCGGTCGGTGCAGCACGTCGGCGGTGCCTGCGACGTCGAACGGCGGCACCTGCAGCGCTCCGGGGTGCAGCCGCTCCCACGCCCCGGCCTCCGGCGACAGCGCGACGACCGCATCGTGCTCGTTCACGAGGATGCCCTCCGAGGCCACCAGGTTGAGGCCGTCACGGATGGGGTTCACGAGCAGCACGTCGGCCCGGCGCAGGACGGCGACCGAGCGGTGGAAGTCGTCCTCGACCTCGAGGATCACCGGCTGCCAGCCGGGCGTGCCCCAGCGCTCGTTGATCTCGGCCACGGTCCGCTCCACGTCGGCGCGGTAGCGCACGTAGTCGTCGACGCCCTCGCGGGAGGGGTAGGCGCCGGCGACGAACACCACCTTCTCGCGGTGCTCGGGGTACGTCGTGAGCAGGTCGTCGTAGGCCAGGAAGCCGCGCAGGAGGTTCTTCGAGAGCTCGACGCGGTCGACCCTGCCGATGACGGCGCGATCGCCGACGAGCTCGTCGAGCGACGCCAGCGCCGCGGCGCACTCGGGTGAGGCCGCCTCGCGCCGGATGTCGTCGGGATCGGAGGCAAGGGGCGACACGAAGGTGGTGGGGGACAGCCCCGCGAGCTGCGACGCGGAGGCCTCGAAGTCGTCGGCCCACCTGTGGGTGTGGAAGCCGCAGGCACGGTGAGCGGCCATGCCCTCGAGCAGCTCGCGTGCCGCGGATTCGGGCAGGGCCGAGAGCCACACGGGGGGAGCGAACGGGGTGTGGCTGAAGTGGACGCACGAGAGGTCAGGGCGCCGGTCGACGAGGTGCGAGGCGACCAGCGCGAGGTGGTAGTCCTGCACCAGGACCAAGGCGCCATCGGGGGCGGTCTCGGCGATCGCATCGGCGAACGCGGCGTTCACGGCGCGGTAGGCGTCCCACGCCGCGGGCCACGACCGGTCGAACGAGGGCTGGCGCACGAGATCCCAGAGACCGTGGTGCGCGAACCACAGCACGCCGTTGCTGACCGTGTCGTAGGCGAGCCGGTACGTCTCCTCTTCGATGGCCAGCAGCCGGACGTGGAACCCGTCGGCGTCCACCACGCCTCGGGCGGCCGCGTCCCGGTCGCCGTCGGTGATGGCCGCGGCGATCCATGTCGCATCGGCGGCCGACATGAGCGGACCGATGCCCGAGATGAGCCCGCCGGCCCCCCGGCGACTGACCAGGGAGCCATCGGGTTCGCGGGTGAACGACACCGGTCCGCGGTTCGAGGCGAGGACGATCGGCCGGGCGGCGGGTGCTTCGCTCATGGGTCGCCCAAGGTAACGCGGTGCGGTTGGGGGTCCGATCGGCCACGATGACGGTGATGCGACTGGTGGCGGCACCCGACAAGCTCCGAGGAACGGCGACCGCGCGCGAGGTGGCGGCGGCGATGGGACGAGTGGCTCGGGCCGCGGGCTGGGACTGCGACGAGGTGCCGATGGCCGACGGTGGCGAGGGGACGCTCGACGCCCTCGGCGGCCCGAACCGCACGACGACGGTGACCGGCCCGCTCGGTGCTCCGGTCGAGGTCGGCTGGCGCCTCGACGGGCGGACCGCGGTCATCGAGATGGCCCTCGCGTCGGGTCTCGACCTCGTGGGCGGGGCCGAGGGCAACGACCCCGTCGCGGCCTCGACCCAGGGCGTCGGCGAGCTCATCGTCGCCGCACTCGACGTGGGCGCCACCCGCGTGATCGTGGGCGTCGGCGGATCGGCCACCACCGACGGCGGCCTCGCCGCGCTCCGTGCGCTGCACCCGCTCGCCCGGCTGAAGGGCGTCGAGCTGATCGTCGCGTGCGATGTCCGCACGGGCTTCCTGGAGGCGGCGACCGTGTTCGCTCCGCAGAAGGGGGCCACAGCCGCGCAGGTCGAGCTCCTGCGGCGGCGCTTGGAGCGCCTCGCCCAGGTGTACCGGGAGGACCACGGCATCGACGTAGCGGATCTACCCGCCGCCGGTGCAGGCGGGGGACTGGCCGGCGGCCTCGCCGCGGCCGGAGCACGACTCGTGTCCGGCTTCGACCTCGTAGCCGACGAGGTGGAGCTCTACGACCGCATCGAGGGCGCCGACCTCGTGCTCACCGCCGAGGGGTTCCTCGACGCGCAGAGCTTCGACGGCAAGGTCGTCGGCGGCGTCGTCGACCTCGCGGCCGCCGCTGGCACCGCGCTCGTGGCCATCGCAGGCGACGTCTACGACGAGGTGGGTGACCGGATCGAGGCCGTCTCGCTGGTCGATCGGTTCGGTGAGGAACGGGCTCGCTCCGATGTGCTCGCCTGCATCGAGGAGGTGGTCGCAGAGCAGCTCGCTCGGCTGAGCGGACCGACCTCCGGCTCCGACGGGGTCCGGTAGGGTCCGCCCGATGGTCGACCGGATCAGGCGGGCAGGGGCCGTCAGCTGGGCGCTGTGCGGGGTGGCGGCGCTGGTGGCGCTGATCGGCCTCGTCGCGTGGGTGCTCCGGGTGATCTGGCCGCCGCTGATCCTGGCCGGCGCGATCGTGTTCCTGCTGAACCCGGTCGTCACCCGCCTGGCGCGGCGGCACATCCCCCGCGCGCTGGGCACGGCGATCTCCTACCTCGCGGTGGCCGGGGTGGTCGCTCTGGTCGTGGTTCTGGTCGCACCGCTCGCCACCCAGCAGTACGAGGAGCTGGCCGACGAGTGGCCGGAGCTGCGCCGCGACCTGCGGGAGTCGATCGACGACCTGTCCGAGCGCTCGGTCGAGGACGACTGGCCGATCGAGATCCCGACCTACGCGGAGCTGGAGCGGCAGTTCTCAGGCGACACCGGAGCCGACGCCGACGGCGACGGGGAGGTGTCGGAGGAGGAGCGCCAGGAGCGCTTCGCTGACCAGCTCGACACCGCCCGCGAGCTCGGCCTGCGGGTGTTCCACGTCGGCATCATCTTCGTGCTGGCGCCGATCATCGCCTTCTACATGCTCGTCGACCTGCCCCACATCCGCCGGGTGTGCCGTTCCTTGGTGCCGGAGCGGGCCCGCGGCGACGTGATGGTGGTGAGCCGCCGGCTGAGCGCCGCCATCGGGGGCTACTTCCGAGGCCAGCTCGCCGTGGCGTTCGTGGTCGGCACGATGTCGTCCATCGGCATGCTGATCATCGACCTGCCGTTCTGGCTGATCGTGGGCATGGTGGCGGGCCTGTTCAACATGATCCCGCTCATCGGGCCATGGGTCGGTGCGGTGCCCGGCATCGTCATCGCCCTGACCACCGGCGGCGGGATGTCGCAGGCCGTGTGGGTGGCGATCGTCATGGCGATCGTCCAGCAGATCGACAACCACTTCATCAGCCCGATCGTCATGCAGCGCGCGGTGAAGCTCCACCCCGCGGTGGTGATGCTGGCCCTGCTCGCGGGCGGCACGCTCAGCGGCTTCTTCGGTCTGCTGCTGGCGGTGCCCGCCACGGCGACGCTGAAGATCCTCGTCGGTCACGCCTGGCGGCACTTCGTGCTCGGTCAGCCCCTCGACGAGATCGAGGCGCAGTGGGAGCGGGCCGATGCCCTCGCCGGCGTGGGGCCGGTCGAGTCGCTCAACCGCCATCCCGGCCCGGAGCCGGTGGGGCCGGACGGTGTGGAGCCGGATCCGGACGAGGTCCGCCAGCGCGATGCCGAGCCCAGCGAGAGTGCCGCGGAGCCTGAGCAGCCGGAGCCGTCAGGAACCTGAGGTGCGGGGCCGCAGGCGAACCAGCGCCTGGGCCACCACCTCGATGGCATCGTCCGCCGGGACCGGGCCATCGGGGGTGGGATCGCCGAGCGCCAGCTCGGCCCGCTCGATCGAGCAGCCCGCCAGTGCCTGCACCAGCTCGCTGAGTCGGTGGGCGGTGGGGACAGGGGTGCGTTCGTCGAGCTCGATCGTCACGGTCGTAGAGGGGTTGGTGCGAGTCTTCGCGGTGACCGCCATCGTGTTGCTGCTCCAGCTTCGCCCTGGTGCTTGGTTGGTCACCCAGGGCATCGACCACTCTCCGTGGTGACCTTTAGGGATTTCTCTGGGCCAAATGACCCACTTCCCGCGCTTCCGGTAGCGCCCGGGTCAAGCAGTTCGTCGGCAGTAGCCGGGAACGCTGGTGAGAGGCGGTCG
>DATCYI010000250.1:0-11599 GCA_036570385.1 Acidimicrobiales bacterium
GGCGCCGGGCACGGACCAGACCGGGGCCTGGGGCGCGGCGACGACCGGCCAGCCCAGCGCCCGTGCGATCTCGTCGACCGCCTCGCCGCGCCCGGAGCCCTCCCCCGCCACCACGATGCCGCGCCGCTGAGCGAGGTCGGCGGCCAGCGAGATGACCGCGTCGGCCGGGTCCTGCAGCGGTGGTCGCCAGGTCCATCCGGCGCCCTCGCCCTCACGGGCGGGCGGCAGGTCAGCGGGCTGGCCGACCAGTGGCTCGCGGAAGGCCAGGTTGAGGTGGACCGGACCGGGAGCCGACCCGGTGGCATCGGCGTAGGCGCGCGATGCCAGTGCCCGCCAGCGTCCGGCACCTTGCTGGTCGGCGACGCCTGGCGCGTGGAACCAGCGAACGGAGCGGCCGTACAGGTGCGTCTGGTCTATGGCCTGAGGGGCGCCCACGTCGATGAGCTCGGGGGGACGATCCGCCGTGCACACGAGCATCGGAACCCTGGCCAGGTCGGCCTCGACCACAGCGGGGTGCAGCTCGACGGCAGCCGTGCCGCTGGTCGTCAGCACCACCACGGGCTCCCACCCGCCGAGCGCGAGGCCCACGGCCAGGAACCCGGCGCTGCGCTCGTCGTGGTGGATGTGCACCTCGAGCCGACCATCGGCCACCAGCGCCAGCGCCAGCGGGGTGGAGCGTGACCCTGGCGCCACGACGGCGTGCTCCACACCGCAGCGCACCCACTCGTCGACGAGGGTGGCGCAGAACGTGGCCTGGATGTCCTGGGGTCGGCTGCTGCCGTCGAGGGGCGTCATGCCCGGCCATCCGACCACATCGCCATCCCCTCGTGCTGCATCGGTCTGCGAGGATCGATTCATGCTCCTCCATGCCGAGCGCGACGGGGCCGGACCGCCGATCGTGCTGGTCCACGGCTTCACCCAGACCGGTCGCTGCTGGGGACCCGAAGCAGAGGACCTGGCGCGCGACCACGAGGTGATCCGCGTCGACGCCCCCGGCCACGGCCGATCCGCCGACGTGCTCGCCGGGCTGCGCACCGGGGGCCGGCTCATCGCCGACCAGGGCGGCCGAGCGACCTACCTCGGCTACTCGATGGGTGCTCGCTTCTGCCTGCACGTGGCGCTGACCAACCCGGAGCTCGTGGCCGGGCTCGTGCTGATCGGCGGGACCGCCGGCATCGAGGACCCCGACGAGCGCGCCGCCCGTCGGGCCCAGGACCTGCGCACCGCCGAGCGCATCGCCGAGGAGGGCCTCGCCCCCTTCCTCGACGCGTGGCTGTCGCAGCCGCTCTTCGCCGGTCTGCCGGCCGACAAGGCATTCCGCGACGAGCGCCTCACCAACACGGTGGCGGGGCTCCAGTCGAGCCTCGACCAGGCGGGCACGGGGGCCCAGGACCCGTCGTGGCACAAGCTGGCCCGTCTCGAGATGCCGGTGCTCCTCGTGGCGGGCGCGCTCGACAGCAAGTTCGCAGCGCTCGCCGAGCGCATGGCCGGCGCGATCGGCGCCAACGCCACCCTGGCGCTGATACCGGGCGCCGGGCACGCCGCCCACCTCGAGCGCCCCGTCGAGCTCCTCGCCGTGCTGCGCCCCTGGCTCGCGGCCCACGGCCTCTGACCGCGCCAGACCGCCCGAGCCCGAATCAAAGGGGCTCGCCTGGCTCGCCAAGGTGGGGTATCAGTAGCGCCATGGCACACCCGCGGATGTTCAGCGACGACGACCCGTTCCTCGCAGAGCTGCGGTCGGTCTGCCTGGGCTTGCCGGAGGCGGTGGAGGTCGAGGCGTGGGGGCGACCCACGTTCCGGGCCGGCAAGAAGATCTTCGCTGTGTTCAGCGGCACCGACGAGCGGCCCTACGGGGTCATCTTCAAGCCGGAGGGAGACGAGCGGGTCGCGCTGGTCCAAGACGAGCGGTTCTACGCACCGCCGTACTTCGGCCCGAGCGGCTGGCTCGCCCTCGACCTCGAGTCCGCACCGGTCGACTGGACCGAGGTCACGGAGCTCGTCGAGAGCTCGTATCGGCAGGTGGCCCTCAAGCGCATGCTGAAGGCGCTCGAAGGGTCAGGCTGAGACGGCTATCCCGAGGGCGAGGAGGGCGCCGCTCACCAGCTGGATGCGGCCGGTGGCGCCGAGCACGGGGATGAGGGCGGCGCCGCGAGCTCCCTCGAGCACCTGCACGACCGGTCGTCGGGCCAGCACGATGCCGATCAGCGATGCCGCCGCGGCCGGGCGCTCGAAGCCGCCGGCGACCACCGGCACGCAGACGAAGACCGTCACGAGCATCGCCGTGTAGAGCCAGCGGGTGCGCATGTCGCCGAGCCGCACGGCGAGCGTCCGCTTCCCCGACTCGGTGTCGCCAGGGATGTCGCGCAGGTTGTTGATGACGAGCAGTGCCGTGGCGAGCAGTCCCACGGGCACCGCCGCGACGACTGACAGAGCGGTGATCGACTCGGTGTGGACGTAGGTGGAACCGACGGTGGCCACGAGGCCGAAGAACACGAACACGAAGATCTCGCCGAGGCCGTAGTAGCCGTAGGGGTGCGAGCCGCCCGTGTAGAACCAGCCCGCGGCGAGGGCAGCTGCGCCGACGGCGATCAGCTCGGGACCGACCGCCGCGGCAAGCGCCAAACCGGCCAGGCCCGCCACGAGGAACGACAGGAGCGCGGCCCGCTTCACCGCGCCGGGGGGCTGGATGCCCCAGCCCACCAGGCGCACCGGTCCGACCCGCTGCCCGGGATCGTCGGTGCCGCGCACGCCGTCGCTGTAGTCGTTGGCGTAGTTGGTGCCGACCTGGAGCATCAGCGCCACCACACCAGCGGCAATGGCCCGCCACGCCACCACCTCGCCCTCGTCGACGACGCAGGCTGTGCCCACCAGCACCGGCACGATCGCCGCTGGCAGCGTGCGCGGGCGCGCTCCGGCGAGCCAGGAGCGCCAGCCGGTAGGCGGTGCTGCGGGGGTGGGGATCGGGTCGGCCATGGCGGCGACGAGTCTGCCAGGCCTCGGTTCGTGGTCTCGTACCCTCTCGTTCGTGAACCGGCTGATCGCGCTCGACGCCCAGGACCCGGCCTTCGTCGAGGAGCTGCAGCGGGCGTGGGACGTCGGCGACGCCGTGCTGCCGGTCGATCCGCGGCTGCCCGCTCCGGCCCGGGAGGCTGTGCTGGCCGCGGCGCGCTTGGACGATCCGGTCGAGCCGGGCGACGCCATCGCCATGGCCACGAGCGGCACCACCGGACAGCCCAAGGTCGTGGTCCTCACCCACGATGCGGTCGCGGCCTCGGCATCGGCCACCAGCGCCATGCTCAGGGTGGATCCCGCCACCGACCGCTGGCTGGCGTGCCTCCCGTTCGCCCACATCGGGGGCCTGGCGGTGGTGATGCGTGCGCTGCTCACCGGCACGCCGTGGGAGTGGCACCGCACGTTCGACGCCGACGCCGTGGAGCACGCCGCTCGCGCCGGGTGCACGCTCACGTCGCTGGTGCCCACTGCCCTGGCTCGGATCGACCCCTCCCTCTTCCGGGCGATCCTGCTCGGCGGCCAGGCCCCGCCGGCTGACCGGCCGCCGCACGTCATCGCCACCTACGGGATGACCGAGACCGGCAGTGGCGTGGTCTACGACGGCGCTCCGCTCGACGGCGTGGAGGTGCGGATCGGCGCCGACGGTGAGGTGCACCTGCGCGGGCCGATGCTGCTGCGCTCCTACCGCGACGGCTTCGATCCCAAGGACGGAGACGGCTGGCTCCCCACCGGCGACCTCGGTGAGCTGGTCGGTGGCCGCCTCCACGTGCACGGGCGACGGGGGGACATGATCATCACCGGCGGCGAGAACGTGTGGCCCACGCCGGTGGAACGGGTGCTCGCGACCCACCCAGCGGTGCGCGAGGTTGCAGTGGTCGGGCGCCCCGATCCCGAGTGGGGCCAAGCCGTGGTGGCCGTCGTCGTGCCCACCGACCCGACCTCGCCGCCGTCGCTGGAGGCGCTGCGCTCGCACGCCAAGGCCGAGCTCCCGGCCTACGCCGCCCCGCGCGCGATGAAGCTGGTGGAGTCACTGCCCCGAACCGCCAGCGGCAAGGTCCGCCGCGACGCCCTCAACCAGGATGACGAGCACCCGATCGGCGCCGTCGGTCAGCAGCTCCTCGGCGACGAACTGTCCGTCGTCCTCATAGATCCGCATCAAGCCTGACTGCGTAGCCACGATCAACCCCATGTCATCCGGAAGCCAGGCGATCTCCGAGATGTAGAACCCCCGCGACTCACCGGAAGTGGCCAGGGATGTGAGGTCGATGACAGAGCCGTCGGACAGGTTCACCCAGGTGAGCGTCGAACCGTCACGTCCGAACGAGAGGACCGCGGCGTGGAGCGCGTCAGGGCTCACCTCTATGGGACCTGATTGCGGCACCCTGAGGGCGCCTTCACCGTCGCCGAGCACCACCGGCTCCGAGCCAGGGGTCCACAGCTCGAGCCGGCAACGTGCCCGCTCGTCGCAGGTCCAGGCAACCATGTGATCGTCCGATACGAACCGGATCGAGCCGATCCCCAGCTGAGCCACGGTGCCGTCCGGCTCCATTCGAAAGATCCGTCCGCCTCCCTGCAGAATCAGTCCCTCACCCTGGGCACCCGCGACCCAACCATCGACCCGCATGGGTTCCGCGAGGACCCGACCGGCCACGTCGACGAGCTTCACCAGGGGTTGGTCGGGTGATCCATCCGAGAGGACGAGCCACACCGATCTCTCGCCGTGCACCACCACCTCGTCAGCAGGTCCCAGGGAGACGTGCTCGCCACCGTCATAGGGCACGTAGGTCGCCGGCAACCCTGGGACCACGACCCCGTCCTCGAGCGCGACAGCGTTGTAGCTGTCCGGCATGTCGAGCGGGGTGATCTCGCCGCTTCCGAGGTCGAACAGCCGGTTGCCAGCGGTGCCACCGAGCAGCACTACGCGGACGTCGATCCTTGTCGGCGACACGACCACCGACGTGGTGGTCGTGTCGCGACCGGTCGTGGAGGTGGAGCGCTCGGGCCTCTCGCGCTCGGTGGTGGTGGTCGCGTCTTCGGCCGCTGCGGTGTCGTCCTCATCGCCACCGCCGCCGAGGACGAGGCCGCCGACCAGCGCCGCGACGGCCAGCGCTACGACGTAGGGAGCCTTGGAGCGGCTCGGACCGCTGGGGCCGACCGCGATGGTGGTGAGGCTGTCTCCGCCTGGCTCGGCGCCGACCACGTCGATCGGCGGTCGCTCGTCGTGCTCCCGCCTCCACCCCATGGGGAAAACGCTAGTGGAGTGTCGCCGGAATGGCGGCGTGGGATCGGCGAGTCATCGGCGTCGCTGGCAAGGATCGACGACGAAGGCGCAGCCGTAGCTGCGGCGAGGAGGAGGACGCCGTCCAGCGGCGTCGATGGCCGGCGAGACCCGGCGCATCACTTCGGCGACACTCCACTAGTGCTTCGCCTGCCGCCTGGCCCCTGCACCCAGGAGCGCTCCCCCGTCGACCACGAGCGTGTGGCCGGTCACCCACGACGCGAGGTCGCTGGCCAGGTAGAGGGCCGCGCTGGCGATGTCGGTGGGCTCGCCGAGCCGACCCAGCGGCAGCGACTCCCCGATGCGAGCCTCGTTCGGCTCCCACAGGGCACGAGCCATGTCGGTCTTCACGAGGCCCGGAGCGATGGCGTTCACCCGCACCGCCGGTGAGAGCTCGGCGGCGAGGGTCTTGGTGAGGTGGATCAGCGCTGCCTTGGTGCCGTTGTAGATGCCGATGCCCGGCTCCACCGAGAGCCCGCCGATCGACGCGATGTTCACGACCGAACCGCCGTGCTCGGCCATCGCGGCCTTCCACGCCAGCTGCGTCCACACCAGCGGACCGCGGACGTTCACGTCCCACGTCTTGTCGTAGCGCTCGAGGTCGATGTCGATCGCGGCACCGAAGTACGGGTTGGTGGCCGCGTTGTTCACGAGGATGTCGATGGTCCCGAAGCGCTCCATGCAGCGCTCGACCGCTGCCGCGGCCTGGTCGGGGTCGCCTGCGTTCGCGGCGACGACGTCGACGTCGCCACCGATGGCTGCGGCGGCCTCCTCGAGGTCGGGCAGCTTGCGCGACGACAGCATCACGGAGGCGCCGGCGTCGACGTAGGCCTTGGCGATGGCTCGCCCGATGCCTCTCGATGCCCCGGTGATCAGCGCGACCTTGCCCTCGAGTGTCAGCTCCATGTCCGGAAGGTAGCCCGGCCGGCACGGGCACCCGCACAGGCCGTTCGAACCATCCCGGCGCCTCTCGTCCCCGAGCGCTCAAGTGACGCCCGACACAACCGATCGGAGGATCAGACGAGCATCAGGAGCTCACGCCCATGGAAGCAACCGAGCGAGCCGACGACGAGCTGAGAGCGCTGCTCGAGCGACACCCGGATGCGGTCGTCTCCGCCATCGACGCCGGCGGCCTGTTCGTCCCCGTTCCGCCCAGCATCCCGATCGGCGAGCACCGGGTGCCCCAGGCGCGGTCCGCGCTCGACCTCGTCATCCCCGAGGACCGGGTCAAGGTGATCGACGCCTGGGCCAGCGCCCGCAGCAGCGGGTCGGGCCGCGCGCTGGTTCGCGTCGCCGGCACCAGCGGGGTGCTCGGCGCCCTGCACCTCACCGACGTCAGGGCGATCCACGGCGTGTACATGGGTGTGCTCGTCATCCTCGAGGAGGCCAGCGCCCACGCCGACGGCGCGGCTGTCATCGTGTCCGCCCCGCCCCGCCTGGTCCGGACCCGCAAGGACGAGATCTCGGTGATCGTCGACGTGCACCCGGACGTCACCGCGGTGCTCGGCTGGACCCCGGAGGAGCTCATCGGGCGCCGGTCGTTGGAGCTGATCCACCCTGACGACCACACCGATGCCATCAACACGTGGATGGAGGTGCTCGAGAAGCCGGGCGCCACCTTCCGACGGCGCCTTCGCCACCTCCACAGCGACGGTCGCTGGGTGTGGCTGGAGTTCGCCAACACGAACCGCCTCGCCGACCCCTCGGTGGGTGCGGTGGAGTGCGACATGCTCGACATCTCCGAGGAGATGGAGGC
Source organism: Acidimicrobiales bacterium (assembly GCA_036570385.1). Lineage (GTDB taxonomy): Bacteria > Actinomycetota > Acidimicrobiia > Acidimicrobiales > VFJN01 > VFJN01. Next base: position 7,047 of record DATCYI010000250.1, read on the forward strand.
CCTGGCCGCCGTGCGGGCCAGCGAGCAGCTGTTCAGGCGCCTGGCGGCCGCCCTTCCCGTGGGGGTCGTGCAGCTCGGTGCCGACCGCCAGGTGGTCTACGCCAACGAGGAGCTGTTCCGGATCTTCGGCGTGGACCAGGCAGCGGGTCTCGAATGCCTGAAGGACTGCGTGATCAACCGCGATGCCCTGCGTGAGACCGTCGCCGCCGCCCTCGAGGGGGCCGACGCCGACATCGAGCTCCACGTGGAGCGAGCGGATGGGTCTGGCCCGCGCCAGTGCATGCTCGCCCTGCGAGCGCTGACGTCGTCCGACGGGACCGTGACCGGTGCGGTCGGCTCCGTCACCGACATCACCGACTCCGCTCGCATGAGCGCCGAGCTCGAGCACCGGGCCACCTACGACGCGCTGACCGGGTGCATGAACCGCTCGACGACCATGGCCACCCTCGAGCGGGTGCTGGTCGAGAACGGCCAGGACACCGCTGTGATGTTCGTGGACCTCGACGGCTTCAAGGCCGTCAACGACGTCGCGGGCCACCGGGTGGGCGACACGCTCCTCATGGCGGTGGCCGAGCGGCTGCAGCGAGCGGTGCGCGGCGGCGACGTCGTCGGGCGCATCGGCGGTGACGAGTTCCTGGTGATCTGCCCTCGTGCCGGCGGCCCTGACGGCAGCCTGGCCCTGGCGCACCGCCTGATCGGCGCCCTGGCCGAGCCCATCTTCACGCCTGACGGGCTGCGCACGTCGAGCGCGAGCGTGGGCGTGGCGTGGACGAACCGGCCCGTCGACGGCGACGACCTCATCGCTCAAGCCGACACCGCGATGTACCACGCCAAGCGAGCCGGCGGCAGCCGAGCCGTCCTGGCCTGATCTGACATCGGGCCCTCAGCCCAGCGCTGAGCGGCCGATCTGGTCGAGCGGTGCCGGTCGGGCCAGCAGGTAGCCGGAGACCGTGTCGACACCGAGATCGACCAGCACGTCGAGCTGCTCGGAGGTCTCGACGCCTTCGCCGCACGCGTCGGCTCCGATGGCGTGGGCCAGCTCGATGATCGCTGCGACGAGCGGCTGGCCGGACGTCGCGGTCAGCGGCTCGATGAACGAGCGGTCGATCTTGATCGTGTCGACGGGACAGCGGGCGAGGCGGGCGAACGACGAGTAGCCGGTGCCGAAGTCGTCGATCGCGATCCGCACCCCCGCTGCGGCGATCTGGGCGAGCACGTCGGCGGCGCCGGGGGTGGACGCGAGCACCCGTTCGGTGATCTCGATGCCGAGCAGGCCCGGGTGGCTGAGGGTCGCGGCGCGAGCCAGGACCCGCGACGCGAACGCGGGGTCGTCGAGCTGCCGAGCCGAGACGTTCACCCAGAGCGTCGCGCCATCTGCGCCCAGGCGCTCGCGCACCTCGTCGTGGTCGCGCATCGCGTGGTCGAGCATCGTCTCGCCCAGCGGGATGATCAGACCCGTCTCCTCGGCCACGGGGATGAAGCGGTCGGGTGGCATGAATCCCAGCTCCGGGTGCGGCCACCTGGCCAGGGCCTCCGCGCCGACGGCTTCGCCCGTGGCCGCCGAGAAGACCGGCTGGTAGTAGGCGAGCAGCTCGCGGCGATCGAGCACCTCACGCAGGTCGGCCTCCATGTGGAGCCTCGCGACCATGCGGTCGCGCACCTCGTCGTCGAAAACGCCGTAGCGGTTCCGGCCCTGGTCCTTCGCCCGGTAGAGCGCCGCATCGGCGTCGCTCAGCAAGGTCAGCGATGTCGCCCCGGGGGCGGCGAGAGCGATGCCGATCGTCGCGGTGACCACGAAGCGGCGATCGCCGACGGCGAAGGGCTCCTGGAACGCCTTGAGCAGCTCCTCGGCGAGCCCGCGGGCGTGCTGCAGCGAGCGGCAGCGCGGGATGCCCACCACGAACTCGTCTCCGCCGAGGCGGGCGATCATGACCTCCGGCGGCACGCTCCGGCTCAGGCGGCGTCCGGCCTCGATGAGGATCAGGTCGCCTTCGGCGTGCCCGTGCGCGTCGTTCACGAGCTTGAATCGGTCGAGGTCTATGAACAGCACCGCGGGGTCCCCGGAGTCGGACGCGTCGGCCAGCTCCGCGCCCAGCCACTCCGTGGCTGCGCTTCGGTTCGGCAAGCCGGTGAGCCCGTCGTGGGTGGCCGCGTGCGCGAGCTCGCGCTTCGCGACCTCGGCCGAGAGCAGCAGCCGCTCCCGCTCCAGCGCCGAGGCCCGACGCTCGGTGACATCTCGGAAGTAGACGGCTATGCCATCGCTGACAGGGTGGGCCCGGACCTCGAACCAGCAGTCGAGCCCGACGTAGTACGCCTCGAACTCCACGGTGACCCCGGCCATAGCGCGCTCGTACTGGCGCTGGAACTCGGTGCCCTGCGCGTCGGCGAAGAGCTCCCAGATGCTGGAACCGACCATCTCCGAACGGGTGCGAGCCAGCACCCGCTCCGCCTCGCGGTTCACGTACTCGAACTGCCACTGGGGCGACACGACGAAGTACGCGTCGGTCATGCAGTCGAGCAGGTGCTCCGCTCGCTCGGTGGCGCGGACCAGAGCGGTCGAGTCGACGGTGGTGCCCGCCAGCCGCGCCGGCCTTTCACCCTCCCACTCCACGACGACCGCCCGCTGGAGGAGCACGCGCTCCGTGCCGTCGAGCACCCTGGCGCGGTAGTGCACCTCCTGCGTGTGCTGTCCGGACAGGACCGCCTCGACCTCCTTCTCCATGCGCGGTCGGTCCCCCGGGTGCACGAGCGTGAGCCAGTGGGCGATCGACTCCACCCGGCCACCCACGATCGCGGTGACGCCCTCGTCGTGCCAGAGCTCATCGGTGCGCAGGTCCCACTCCCAGAGCCCGACGGCGGCGGCCTCCCGGGTCTGTCGAAGGCGGGTCTGCGCCAGGGCGAGCTCCTCCTCCGCCAGGCGCTGCGCCGTGATGTCGTCGAAGAGCGTGGCGACGCCCTGCAGCGCGCCGGATCGGTCACGCAGCGGCAGGGCGTCGACTACGAACCACCGGCGCTCGCCTGCGGGCGTGTGAGCGGCCATGACCACGCCACGCACCGGAGCGCCGGTATCCAGCGCGACGCTGCTAGGGAACTCCTCGGCGGGCAGGTCGGAGTGGTCGTCGCGCAGCGCTGCCCAGCCCGGGTGCACGGCTGTGAGCCCCACCAGGTCGTGACGGGAGATCCCGAGCAGCGAGGCGGCAGCTTCGTTGGAGTCGACGATCGCTCCGTCGGCGTCCTGGATGAGCACGCCGGAGCCCATCGCCATGATGCAGCTGCGAAAGAGGTCCTTCTCGTCTGCGCGCTGCACCGTCGTCTCCTGCGTCTCTCGTGTGAGGTTGGACGCGAGGGTCCACGCTCACATGTTCCCATGCAGACGGCACCCAACCTCGACCGCGTCGAGCGTCGGTACGGTGGACCGATGTCCGGTTCCAACCGCCTCGCGCACGAGGCCAGCCCGTACCTGCGACAGCACGCCGACAACCCGGTCGATTGGTACCCCTGGGGTGAGGAGGCGTTCGCGGCGGCGCGGGAGCGCGACGTCCCGATCCTGCTGTCGGTGGGCTACTCGGCATGCCACTGGTGCCACGTGATGGCCCACGAGTCGTTCGAGGACCCGGACGTCGCCGCGGTGATGAACCGTCTGTTCGTGAACGTGAAGGTCGACCGCGAGGAGCGTCCGGACGTCGACGACATCTACATGGAGGCCACCCAGGCCATGACCGGCAGCGGCGGCTGGCCGATGACGGTGGTCGCCACGCCTGACGGCCGGCCCTTCTTCGCGGGCACCTACTTCCCCAAGGAGCGGCGCGGCGGACAGATCGGCTTCGTGGAGCTGTGCGAGCGCATCGGCGAGCTGTGGGCCACCCGCCGCGCCGAGCTGCTCGAGCAGGCCGACCAGCTCACCGGCGCCCTGGGTCGATCCGCCCTGCTGGAGGCGCCGGGCGAGCACCTGGCTCCAGCCGATGTCGACAGCGCCATCGAGACCCTGCTCGGCGCCGCCGACCTGGAGCGAGGCGGCCTCGGCAGCGCGCCCAAGTTCCCGCAGCCGATGGCCTCCGAGGCGCTCGCCGCCGCGGCCGCTCGGGGCGATGAGGCGGCCCGCGCCGCCCTCGTCACGACCCTCGACAACATGGCCGCGGGCGGCATCTACGACCACCTCGGCGGTGGCTTCGCTCGATATGCGGTCGATGCCGTGTGGCTCGTGCCGCACTTCGAGAAGATGCTCTACGACAACGCGCTGCTCATCCGGCTCTACGTGCACGGCTGGCAGCTCACGGGCGCCGACCGCTTCCGCCAGGTGGTGGCCGAGACCATCGAGTACGTGCTGCGCGACCTGCGCCAGCCGGCCGGCGGCGTGTCCTCGGCCGAGGACGCCGACAGCGAAGGTGAGGAGGGCAAGTTCTACGGCTGGGCGCCCGACGAGGTGCGTGAGGTGCTCGACGAGGCCGCCGCCGACGCGCTGCTCTCCTGGTACGGGTTCGGTCCGGGGGGCAACTTCGAGGGTGGCACCACCATCCCCAACCGCCTGCACGCCATCGGTGAGCTCGACCGCC
>DATCYI010000251.1:0-3331 GCA_036570385.1 Acidimicrobiales bacterium
GCAGGCACCCGTGTCGAGCGACGGGTAGCGCTCGATGAGGACGTGCCAGGTGGAGATGGCTCCGCCGACGGCCGCGATGGCGATGCCGGGGAGCCAGACCGCGCTCCAGCGGCGCCACGCGGCGACCGCGAGCATCGGCACCAGCGGGTACATGGCGTAGCGCTGGTACCAGCACAGCCTGCACGGCGAGAAGTTGGCCACCTCGGAGAGGTAGAGGCTCCCCGCAGTGCAGACACCGGCCACCAGCGCCGCCAGCACGAGAGCTTGGGGACGCAGCGCCGCAGCCACCCTCGCCCGGCGCTCCGCCATCGCCTCAGACACCAGCCCGCCTACGGCCAGGACGAGCGCTGCCAGCACCGCCAGCTCCGCCCCGACCGCGAGGAGGGCGAAGAACAGGGTGGCGGCGTCGGTGGTCATGCCGGCCGGGTCATCCGCAGTCGACGCCCTCGGGCGGCTCGCCGGTGGCGTAGCCGCGCACAGTGGTCGTCGTCGTGGGGGGCACCGTGGAGGTGGTCGTCGCGTCGCCCTCGTCGGTTCCCACCGGCACCGTGGAAGTGGTGGTGCGCAGGTCGTCGGCGGAGCCTTCGGGCGCGGGCTGGTCGTGGATCGTCGTGAGGTCGGCGCCGGTGACGAGCACGACCTCGCCGGCGTCGATCTCCGGGTCGCGCACCAGCGCGGCGCCGCCGGTCACGTGCCGGGCGACGCGGCGGGCCATGGCCTCGGCGTGCTCGCCGTCGCCGTAGAGGACGGTGGTCCGACCGATCGAGTCGGGGTGGCTGTCGACGTCGTCGATGACGAAGCCGATCGCCTCGAGCGCGCCGGCCACGTTGGCGGCCTGGCCCTCGATGCCCGTCCCGTTGAGCACGTCGACGCGCACGGACTGAGGCGTGATGGTGCCGGGCGGCAGGCCGCGGAAGATGTTGAGGATCGGCTCGGCCTCGGTCATGAGCGGGCGCTCGATCGAGGCGCCGCCGGAGCTGCGACCGGACTCGGACGGGATGCTGTAGCCGACCAGCTCGTCGGCGTCGAAGCTGGCGAACTGGCGACCGAGGGCGACGAGGTCGCTGGCGTCGAGGTTCTTGTCGAGCCGCACGTTGTCCACTCCGGCCGAGACGAGCTGGTTGAGCGTGCCGAGGTTGGTGAGCCCGCGGCTCACGGCCTTGGTGACGGCGCGGCGCACGAAGATCTGCTGGCGGGTGATGCGACCGAGGTCGGCGGTGCCGTCGCGCACCCAGTCGCCGTCGTCGTCCTTGTACTCGAGGTACCGGGAGCGCACGAACTTGCGGGCCTGAGAACCGTCGAGGACCTGGCAGCTCGCCTCGGGGACGAAGAGGCCGGTGTGCTCGTCGCGCACCGGTTCGTCGAACCACATCGGGATGCCACCGACCGCGTCCACGAGACGCTCGAAGCCGACGAAGTCGATCTCGATGTAGTGGTTGATCGGAACCCCGAAGTTCTCCTCGATCGTGTCGATCAGCACCTGCTCGCCCTTGGCGTGGGCGCTGTTGATCCGACCGGTCGAGCCGTCGGCGATGGGGAGCCACAGGTCGCGGGGGAACGACAGGATCCGAGCCTGCTTCTCCTGAGGGTCCACCCGCAGCAGCATGATCGTGTCGGTGCAGTCGCACCCGGTCTCGCCATCGCCGACGAAGCCGGAGGCGTCAGGATCGTCGACGTCGATCCCGGCCCGGCTGTCGGTGCCCACGATCAGGTAGTTGGCGGGCTCGCCTGCTGCCGCGGCGGCGATGTCGATGCCGTCGACCCGGTCGATCTGCGACCAGCGGAACCCGAAGTACGCCGCCGCCACCGCCGACGCCGTGCAGGTCAGGACCACCGCGACACCGAGCACGAGCACGATGCGCTGAGCCCAGGTGCGCCCGCGCCTACGGGGTGGTCGGACCGTGGACATCGGGGTGCGACGCTACCGGCGACGAACCCCCGCCTCACAGTCACCCCAGGTCCCCGAGCGGCAGGTCCTCCGAGCACGGACGCGACTCAAAGGGCACAATCCGCTCATGCCATCGCGCTCCGCTCGAGTCCTCAGGTCCATGACGGCGGTGCTGGCCACCTCGCTTGCCGTGGTCGGAGCCGCCATCGTCCCGCTCGCCCCCGCCGGTGCTGCGCCGGTGTGCGCCGATCCGCTGCCGGCAGGGCTCGAGGGGGAGCTGGCAGCGCGGTATCCCGGCATCAAGGTCACCGCCGCCGTGCACGAGACGGCGAGCGGCTGCTGGCACCACCTCAACGAGGGCATGCAGATCACCACTGCCTCCGTCATCAAGGCCCAGGTGCTCGGTGCCGTGCTGCTGCGAGCCCAGGACGAGGGACGTGAGCTCACCGCCTGGGAGCGCTCACAGATCGCTCCGATGATCCAGTACTCGTTCAACCCCGAGACCAGCGCTCTCTACGGGCACCTCGGCTACGCGGAGGGCCTGGCCCGCAGCGACCCGCGCTTCGGCGTCAGCTCCACCACGCACACGAATCGCTTCGGACTCACGCGATCCACCGCCATCGATCGCACGAACGTCGCCCTGCGACTGCTCCACGGCGGCGGCGACCTGGCCCGTGCCGGGCGGGCCGAGGCGTGGGGCTACATGAGCCACGTGCACCCGCTACAGCAGTGGGGCATCACCGCCGGTGTGCCCCACGGCTGGTCCGTGGCGCTGAAGAACGGCTTCTACCCTTCGAGCGGCATCGGTTGGCGGGTCGGGTCGAGCGGCTTCGTCCGCCGCGACGACGCCGACCACGGCTACGCGGTGACGATCATGACCGAAGGCGCGCGCGACCAGGAGACGGGCGTGCGCCTGGTGGAGGAGGTGTCGCGCCGGATCGCTGGCGCCCTCGCTGTGGGTCCGGCCCGCTCACGTCCGATAGACCGCGCCCGCTGCGTGCTGACCTCCGGTGGCGACTCGTGGCCGGCGGTCACGAGGAGGCTCGGGCTGCCGGCCGACCGCTGGCCCGAGGTGCGCACGGTCGCGGGCGGGAACGACTCGCCGCTGAGCGGGCAGCGAGCGTGCTCGACGGCCATACCCGCCGAGGGGCGCGAGGCCGGATCGACCGTCAACGGCACGTACACAGCGATCGCCACCGACCTCGATTGCGACAGCCACGACGACATCCTCTGGTACGGACCCGGCGCCGAGCGCGACCTGCTCTGGCGCGGCGGACCCGACCGCCGGTTCCGCGACGCACCCCTGTCCGTGTCGGGCCACTACGTCCCGGTCACCGGCGACTTCGATGGCGACGGCTGCGGCGACGTCCTCTGGTATGGACCCGGCACGGCCCCGGACAGCATCTGGTACGGCGGTCCGACCCTCTCCTCGGTGCCGGTGGT
>DATCYI010000252.1:0-3185 GCA_036570385.1 Acidimicrobiales bacterium
AACGACGGATGCTCTCGCGAGCGGGAATCACCATCCACTGATCGTCGTGTCAGCGTGCATCCTCGACCTGCTGTGCATCCATCCGTTCGACGACGGGAACGGCAGGGTCGCACGACTGCTCACGGCGTGGCTTCTGATCACGTCTGGCTACGGCGTTGGTCGCTACGTGAGCATCGAGCAGCTCGTCTACGAATCCCGAAGCGAGTACTACCGATCTCTCTCGGCATCCACAGACGGCTGGTTCGATAACGGCCAGCACTCGATCTGGCCTTGGACCACCTTCCTCCTCGAACGCCTTGCCACTGCCTACGAGCGATTCGAGGCGCGGATCTTGGAAGTCTCAGGCAGTGGGAGCAAGCAAGAACGGGCCCGTCGGCACATCCTCGATCACGCCGCCAGCACGTTCACCATCGCTGACCTTCGCAGGGCGCTACCCGGCACCAGCGACGCCACCATACGAGTCGTGCTCACCGAGCTACGAGACAGTGGCCACATCGAACGGGAAGGCTCCGGGAGGGGCGCTGTGTGGCGGAGAACGAGGCGATCCTGACCGGCTGAACAGCTCCGACAGCTCTGTCACCGGAAGTCGCGGCTCTTGGTGGGGGCGCTGAGCGGGAGGGGCTCGAGGCGCTCGGCGACCACGTTGGTCACGCCCTCGGCGCGCTCCAGGCGACCCCGGATGAGCAGTGCCGGCGACGTGCGGGCGATCTGGCGGTGGGCCGTCCAGCACCCCTTCGAGACGACGACGTTGATGAGGCCGGTCTCGTCCTCCAGGTTGATGAAGGTGGTGCCGCTGGCCGTGGCCGGGCGCTGGCGGTGGGTCACGACGCCGGCGACGATCACCTTGCTGCCGGCTTCGACCTCGGCCAGGCCACGCGCCGTCACCACGCCGCGCTCGTCGAGGTGCTCCCGCACGAAGCGGGTGGGGTGGCCCTCCGGGCTCACGCCGGTGGCCCAAAGGTCGGCTCGGGCCGACTCGCCGCCGGTCATCGCCGGCAGCGCCGGGGCCTCGGCGCCGGTGATGATGCCGGGCAGACGCTGGGTGCCGTCCTTGCCCACGGTGGACTGCGCCACCGCCCCGGCCTCCCACAGCGCCTCCCGTCGTGGCATCCCGAAGCAGTCGAAGGCCCCGGCCGTGGCCAGGGCCTCGAGCTGGGGAAGGCTGAGCGGGACGCGACGAGCCAGGTCCTCCGGGTCGGCATAGGGGCGACCGGCAGCGATCTGCTCGGCCAGCTCCCGTCCGATCCCCCGCACGTACGACAGCCCCAGTCGCACCGCGGGCCCGCCTTCGCCCCAGCGCTCAGGCGGCAGCGCCGCGGACGTCCGCCACGGCCCCTCACACCGCGAACCTGCGACACCCAGTGCCCGATCCGGCGACGCATCGTCGCAGGTTTCGTCAATGCACCCCTCACCCCGCGAACCTGCGACACCCAGTGCCCGATGCGGCGACGCATCGTCGCAGGTTGCAGCAGGGGTGGTGGGGTTGGCCTCGAGGGTGGCGGTAGCGGTGCTGGCGTTGAGGTCGGGGGTGCGGACCTCGACGCCGTGGCGGCGAGCGTCCTGCACGAGCGAGTGCGGCGAGTAGAAGCCCATCGGCTGGGCGTCGAGCAGTGCGGCGCAGAACGCGGCCGGGAACCAGCGCTTCAGCCAGGCCGACGAGTAGACGAGGTAGGCGAAGCTCACCGAGTGGCTCTCGGGGAAGCCGTAGCTGGCGAAGGCGGCCAGCTTCAGCCAGATCTGCTCGATCACGTCGGGACCCACGCCCCGCTCGGTGGCGCCCGCCGCGAAGCGGGCGTGCAGCGCCTCCATGCGCTCGCGGCTGCGCTTGGAGCCCATGGCCTGGCGGAGCTGGTCGGCCTCGCCGGGCGTGAAGCCACCGACGTCGATGGCCATCTGCATGAGCTGCTCCTGGAAGAGCGGCACGCCGAGCGTCTTGGCCAGCGACCGCTCCAGCAGCGGGTGCAGGTACGTGACCTCTTCCTCGCCCTTGCGGCGCCGGATGTAGGGATGCACCGAACCGCCCTGGATCGGACCCGGCCGGATCAGCGCCACCTCCACCACCAGGTCGTAGAACTTCCGCGGCTGCAGCCGGGGCAGCGTGGCCATCTGGGCGCGCGACTCCACCTGGAAGACGCCCACCGAGTCGGCCCGGCAGAGCATGTCGTAGACCTCGTCCTCCTGCGGGATGGTGGCGAGGTCGACCTCGATGCCGTGCACGTCTCGCACCATGTCGACCGCTCCGTGGAGCACCTCGAGCATCCCGAGGCCGAGCAGGTCGAACTTCACGAGGCCCACCGCCGCGCAGTCGTCCTTGTCCCACTGCAGCACGGTCCGGATCGGATCGGTGCCGTGCATCGACCGGGCCTTGCTGGTGGCACCCGTCATCCGCGCCCACTCGACCGGGCACACCTCCACGATCGGGCGGTCGCAGATCACCATCCCGCCGGAGTGGATGCCGAGGTGGCGCGGCGCCCGCTCCAGCTCGGCGGCCAGCTCCAGCACGTCGGCGGGGATGGCGCGATCGACCTGCTGCTGAGCGGTGGTGGTGGCGACGGTGCCCCACCCGTCGACCTGCTTCGACCACGCGTCCTGCTGCCCGGCCGCGTACCCCAGCGCCTTGGCGACATCGCGGATCGACGACTTGGCCCGGTAGGTGATGACGTTCGCCACCTGGGCGGCGTGGCGCCGGCCGTGGCGCCGGTAGACGTACTGGATCGCCTCCTCGCGGCGGCCCGACTCGATGTCGATGTCGATGTCCGGCGGCCCGTCGCGCTCGGGCGACAGGAACCGCTCGAAGAGCAGGCCGAGGCCGACGGCGTCGGCGTTGGTGATGCCGAGGGCGTAGCAGACGGCGCTGTTGGCGGCGCTCCCCCGCCCCTGGCAGAAGATGCCCTCGCGGCGGCAGAAGTCGACGATGTCCCACACCACCAGGAAGTAGCCGGGGAAGCCGAGCTGCTCGATGAGCGCCAGCTCGTGCTCTATCTGGCGATAGGCGCCCGGCACCCGCTCCTCGCCCCAAGTGCCGTAGCGGCGCTCGGCCCCCTCGGCGGTGAGACGGCGCAGGTAGGCCATCTCGGAGAGGCCGTCGGGGCACGGGAACGGCGGCAGCTGCGGCGCCACGAGGTTCAGGTCGAAGATGCACGCCCGTCCCAGCTCAGCGGCCCGCTCCACCGCGCCCGGCCAGC
>DATCYI010000253.1:0-8237 GCA_036570385.1 Acidimicrobiales bacterium
CCGGCCTGCACGGCCAGCCGCCCGGCCACCTCGCTCATCGGGGCGAGCAGCGGCAGCGAGCCGTCGCGCCGCATCACCGTCTCGTAGGCCAGCGCGGTCGTGCCCGCGGCGCACAGCGCGTCGGCCACCGCGGGATAAGCCGCGAGGTGCAGGTAGGTGAACAGCGTGAGGTCGTCGCGCAGGTAGGGCACCTCGCCGGCCTGCGGCTCCTTGACCTTGCACACCAGCCCGGCCCGGGCCCACAGCTCGGCCGGGTCCGCGACCAGCTCCGCCCCCGCGGCGACGTACGCGTCGTCGGGGATCGCCGCGCCGAGGCCGGCCCCCGATTGCACGAGCACCTCGACGCCGCGGGACTCCATCTCGCGCACGCCGTCCGGCGTCAAGGCCACCCGGCGCTCGTCGGACTTGACCTCGGTGGGCACCCCGACGACGAGGGGCCCCGCTGCAGCAGGTGCCATCCCCGCATCCTGCCAGCACCCCCACGAACCTGCGCCCCAAACCCGCTAGGAACAACGCAAAAGGGGCGCAGGTTCGCGGGGTGGCCTTGGAACGCTGGATCCCAGCCCGGGCAGCCCCGACCAACCTGCGCCCCAAACCCGCTAGGAACAACGCAAAAGGGGCGCAGGTTCGCGGGTTTGGGTGGGTGGGGTGGAGGTCGGGGTGTGCTCCGCTTGTGGCTGCGGCGGTGGGCGGGCCACGATCCGACAGTGGACTTCGCGACGATGATGCAGCTCGAACCCCACGGTCCCGACGTGTTCGTGGCCCACGGGCCGCGCTACCCGTGGGGCGGGCTCTACGGCGGCCAGATCGTCGCCCAGGCCCTGCGGGCCGGCGCCGCCACCGTCGACGAGCGCTTCCAGGTGCACTCCGTGCACGCCTACTTCATCCGGCGGGGCGACGCCGACGAGCCGATCCGCCTCGAGGTCGACCGGTTGCGCAACGGCCGCTCGTTCGTGACGCGACGCGTCGTCGCCCGCCAGTCGGTCGGCGTCATCCTCACGATGTCCGCCTCCTTCCAGGTCGACGAGGCCGGCCACGACGTGCAGATCGCGGCCATGCCCGAGATCCCCGGCCACGCCGAGCTCGTCGACACCTCGTGGAGCTCGATGTTCGACCGTCGCTTCGTCAGCCCCCGCGGCACCGAGGAGGGCCGGGGCACGGCGTGGCTCAAGATGCACGACCCGATCGGCGACGATCCCGTGCTCCAGGCCTGCGCCCTCGCCTACCTCTCCGACGACCTGCCCACCGACGCCGTCGTGGCCCTTCACCCCGAGCGCCCCGCCCCCGACCAGCAGGTCGAGGACGACGGCTTCATGAGCGCCAGCCTCGACCACGCCATCTGGTTCCACCGCCCCCCGGTGGCCGACCAGTGGCACGTGCACGACTTCGCCAGCCACGGCTACCTCTCCAGCCGCGGCCTCGCCATCGGCCACGTCCTCACCGAGACCGGCACGCACGTGGCCACGATCGCCCAAGAGGTCCTGCTCAGAAGGTCGTGACTGTTTCGTCCGCGCTCGCCCTTCGGGCGAGCTGCGGCGAGTCTTTCTTGTGATGGCCGCCCTGCGGGCGGCCATCGCCGAGGGCTTGTCGGCTCCGGGCGGCGGAGCCGCCCTCCGCCCTTGTGGGGGGCTCCGGCGGAGCCTCTGCCCCCCACGCCCCCCGCCGCTCGCTTCGCTCGGGTAGCCCGCCTTGCTCTCTAGGTGTCCGCCTGGGCTCTTCCCCAGTCCCTGTCGGGGGTCAGGTAGATCAGGGGGAGGCTGGCGGCGCTCACCAGGGCCTTGACCGTCAGGTTCACGATGAAGATCTCCCAGACGACGGTCCAGGGCAGCGTCAGCGCGTGGTCGCGCAGGCCGGGGATGGCGCCGAAGGCGCAGACGGCGAAGATCACGTTGTCGAGGGGGACGCTCACCGCGTTGCTGACCGCGACCCTTGCCCACTGGTGGCGCGTGGTCACCCGGTGGACGAACCAGTGGTACACCTCGGTGTCGACCAGCTCGCTGATCACCTCGGCGGCGATCGACGCCAGTGTGATCCTCCACAGCGGGGCCAGGACCGCCTGGAACTCGGCGCCCAGCGCGTAGGACGGGTCTGACGGCACCTGCGCCGCCCACTGCAGGTAGGCGGCCATGAAGAGGTTCACGAGCGCCGCGGTGATCACGAGAGTGCGCGCCGCTCGCCGCCCGAGCGCCTTGTGCACGAGGTCGCGCAGGGTGAAGGTGATCGGGTAGATGAAGGTGCCGAGGTCGACGGCGCGGCCGGTGACGCTGCCGATCTTGAGGCTCGTGACGTCGGCGATCACCTGCGCGCCGACGTACGCGCCGACCGCAGCGATGGCCACCCGCGTCACGGGCGTGAGCAGCGGCACCGGCGCGCCGGTGTCGGATGTCATGGGCAAGGTGCCTCCGGTTTTGGTGAGGCGGGTTCGTCCGGTACCGCCGAGGGTTGCTTCAAAGGTAGATCAGAGCAGCAGATCCGCTGGCTAGCGACAGAACTGGAAGGCGGTGAGCAGCTTGTCCTGGAAGCCGGGGTCGGAGAAGGCGCCGCCCTCGGGATCCGAGATCTGCTCGAAGGTGAGATCCGACAGAACGGCGGTCGCGTAGCAGCGCGCCCCTCGGGCATCGAGCTGGCTCGCCGCGTCGGCGACCAGGTAGCCCCACAGGCTCGGAACGTAGAGCGCGTCGGTGGATCGTCCGGTGTGGTTGGGGTCCTCCGCGTCGGCGCCGGGGTCGCACGACTCCAGGCCCGGGTGGCCGTCGACCTCGCGCACGAGCGCGACGTCTCCAGGCATGGCCTCCACCCACTGGGCGATCGCCTCGCGCATCTCCTTCTCGTCGGCCTCCGTGTCGCCAGCGAACACCGCCGTCACGCACGAGCTGCTGTTGCGACTGAACGCCGCGTAGCGGTCGCCGGCCCAGCCGAGCGCCGCGTGGAATGCCACCTTCGGGTCGATGCGCTCGGCGAGCAGCAGGTACCAGCTCGGCGCACCGAAGGGGCCCTCGTCGATCACCTCGACGTCTTCGTCGAGATCGAGCTCCAGCTCCTGGCCGCCCTCGTGGGCCAGGAAGCTGGCCGGGTCGAAGAGGTGCTCCTCGGTGCTCGGGGGCGACCGGAACGCCTCGTTGACGGCGTCGTTGCCCCCATCGTTGACGAGCATGACCACCAGCGGCTGCCCGAGGGCGTAGGGCACCGCGAACGACGCGCTCACGTAGGAGGGGACCTCGCTGGTGGCGTCCTGGCTGCGATCCAGCTCGCCGGCGTACTCGTCCTCGTAGGCCGTCTTCTCCTCGGCGTCGAGCTCGGAGCTGACGTAGGCGTCCTCGATGCGCATCGCGTCGCCCTCGATCAGCCCGAGGAACGCGGTGGAGGCGTTGTTGTCGTTCTCGTCGTCGTAGAGGCGCTCGAGGTCGAAGTGCTGGTCCTGGAGGGCATGGGTGAGCTCGTGCACCAACGTGACCTGCAGGCCGACCGTGACCTCCGTGCCCCGTACCTGGATGCGCTCGTCGGAGGGGTCGTAGAAGGCGAGCGTCCCAGCGTCGGACACCGCGTTGTAGGCCTCGAAGAGGTCGACCTCGCCGGTGGCCAGGCCGAAGGCGCGCAGCTCGGAGGCGTAGCGATCGAGCTCGGCCTGCTCCTCGTCGGCCACGCCGTCGGGGTCGGAGGTGGTCTGGGCCGAGTACTGCTCAGCGGTGAGGAAGTCGACGTGGACCGGGTGGTCGAAGGTGAGGCCGCGCTCGTCCTCCACGAACTCGACGAGCTGGGCCACCCGCGGGTCCCATGTGTCGGGGTGGTCGGGGCCGCTGTCGGTCACGCCGGTGACCACGGCGAGCGCCCCCACGAGCAGCGTGCCGCCGACCATCACCACCACGGCGTCGACCCAGCGCGGCCGCTTGGGGCGTGAGCCGGGAGGCGGCGGTGGGGCCGGCATGGGCCAGGTGGGGGGCGGCGGCGGAAGCGTCATGGGCTGGAGTGGCTGATGGTACGGAGTGCGTCAGGCCAGTGGAGCCATGTTCGCCACGTCCTCGGGTTCGAGGACGTCGGGCGAGGTGTGCACCACGACATCGTCGTCGGACGTGGCCCGCCCGCTGATGTGGGCGCCGAGGGCGACGACGGCGGCGGCTGCGTTGCCGCCGAGGAAGGCCCAGGATGCGCCCGCGAGCCCGTGGTCGGGCACCACCACCAGCGCTGGGATCAGGATCGCGGCCGACAGGGCGAGCGTGATGGCGACGGTGGCGGCGTGGCGGTGCCGCACCCGGGCCTCTGTGAGGTACACGGAGGTGACGGCCCAGGGGATGGCGGCGGCCACGAGCAGGGGCACGATGTCGGCTGCCTCGCGGTAGTCGTCGCCGTAGAGCGTGACGATGAGCTCGCGCCCGACCGCGGCCACCACGGCGCAGCCGACCATCAGCCCGCCGGCCACCAGGAGTGCGAGGCGCACCTGGCTGCGGAGCCGGGCGCCGTCACGGCCGCCCTCGGCGAGCAGGGCCTGGCCGATGGCGTTGGGGATGTAGCAGGCCAGCGATGCCGCGCCCCACGCCACGTAGAAGCTGGCGTTGGCGTCGGCATCGACGTGCATCAGCACGATCACCGGCATGGCGAAGGTGGGCATCTGGTAGGCGAGCGTCGAGGCCCAGTTCACCAGCGAGTAGCGCACCATCGGGCGCACCCTCTCCGGCATGGGCGCCAGCTGGTGGCGGGCACCGGTGACGCGGGGGAGCAGCGCCAATCCCCCGAAGCCCGACAGCGCCGTGGGCAGCGCGGCGATCACCAGCAACCAAACGGCGCGGCTGTCGACCGGGTCGATGGCGAGCAGCGGGAACCGGGCCACCCCGACGGCCACGTTGCGGGCCAGGACCAGGCCCCACCGGCGCTGGGTCATCAAGCGGACGTCGAGCAGCAGCGACAGGGCGGTGCCGGCGGAGAGGACCATGAACAGCGCCGGGCCGACGGCGCCGTGCCAGCCGGCCAGCTCGTCGACGGCGTCGGGTCGCACGCAGGCTACGTAGGCCGCGGCCCCCAGCGCGGCGGCGACGATCGTGGCCAGGGCGCTCCAGGCGTAGAGCACGTGGTCGTCTCGGGTGCGCCCGGCCGCGTAGCGGGCCACGGCGACGGGCAGGCCGAGCCCGGCGAGGAACGCGACGAACAGCGCAGAGGTGTAGAGCGCGGTGGCGTGGCCGACGTCGGTCTGGGTGTCGAGCCGCGCCGCGATCAGCCAGAACAGCGAGCCGGAGAGCGCCTGCACGGCGACGGTCACGACCATCGCGGCCGAGCCCGTGAGCAGGTGGCGGTGCCCGGAGACCCGCCGGCGCAGGGCTTGCAGCATCAGCGGATGCTAGGGCGCACGATGCGATCGCTGGAGGGGATCGTGGTGAGGCCCCGCAAGCAGAGGTCGAGGTGGTCGGCGATGAACGCTTCGAGGTCGGGCCAGGGCATCTCCGGGCGGGCCACGAGCAGCGAGGTGAGGCCGTGGATGTTGGCCCACACGTGCAGGGCGGCGTTGAAGGGGTCGGTGCCGGCCGGCACGACCTCCGCGTCGATCAGGCGCTGCAGGGCCCGGACGAGGTTGGCGAACGCGCCGGTGGAGAGCAGGTCGTCCCACTGGTCGGGCGTCTCGTAAGCAGGGCCCATGAACATGATCCGGTAGTGCTCCGGGTGCTCCATGCCGAAGCGCACGTAGGCCCGGCCCTGCTCGTGCAGCGCCAGCAGCGGATCGTCGATGCCGGCCACCGCCGCCTGGATCGCCGCGTCCATGGCGGCGAAGTGCCGGCCGCAGACCTCGAAGAGCAGGTGCGTCTTGTCAGTGAAGTGCCGGTAGATCGAGGGCGCCGTCACGCCCGTCGCCTTGGCCACGGCGCGGATCGAGACGGCCTCCTCGGAGCCCGTCTCGATCAGCAGCCGCTCGGCGGCGGCGAGGATCTCGTCACGCAGGCGGTCGCCCTCGCCCTTGCGGGCCCGGGGTCGACTAGGGGTCTTCACGACCCCAGCCTGCCACCACGTCAGCCGACCGCGGCGGGTTCGGGCAGCGGGTCGCCGAGACCGTCGCCGTGGGGCGGCTCGTCGGGGTCGACCGGACCGTCGAGATCGACGTGCTCGCTGATGCCGATGCGGTCGTGCAGCCGGCGCAGCGGGGCCGGAGCCCACCAGTTCCAGTCGCCGGCGAGCCGCATGAAAGCCGGCACCAGCGTGCCGCGGATGACGAAGGCGTCCATGAGCACGGCCAGCGTCAGGCCGACGCCGAAGAGCTTGATGAAGGTCACGTCGCTGGTGGCGAAGGCGATGAACACCACGGCGATCAGCAGCGCCGCAGCTGTCACGATGCGCCCCGTGCGCTCGAGCCCGACGGCCACCGACAGCTCGTTGTCGCCGGTCCGGTCGTACTCCTCCTTGATCCGGGAGAGCAGGAACACCTCGTAGTCCATCGACAGCCCGAAGGCGATGCAGAACATCAAGATCGGGCTGGTGGCGTCGAGCGTCCCGGTGGCGGTGAAGTCGAGGGTGCCGCTCAGGTTCCCGTCCTGGAACACCCAGACCATCGCCCCGAACGTGGCCGACAGGCTCAGCAGGTTGAGGATCACCGCCTTGATGGGGATCACGACCGACCCGAACTGCAGGAACAGCACGGCGAAGGTGACAAGGGCGATGATCGCCGCGGCGAGCGGGAGCTTGGCGAAGAGGGCGTCCTTGGTGTCGACCAGCTCGGCGGACATGCCGCTCACGCTCACCTCGAAGGGCCCGTCGGTCGAGCGGATGGCGGCGACGAGGTCCTCGCCCTCTGTCGACATCGGGTCCACGGAGGGCACGACGCTCAGGTAGGTGCTGCCGCCGGCTCCGGTGCTGTCGAAGTCGAGGTACCGGCCCTCGCCTCCTGGGAGCACCTGGTCGCCGGGGGTGCAGCCCAGCTCGGCCAGGCCCTCGCCGCAGTAGGTGCCGGTGGCGGCATCGACGCGGGCCACACCGGGCAGGCGGGCGAGCGTGCTGGCGTAGGAGTCGATGTCGTCGTTGCGGGAGCCGGGCTCGCCGACGCCGAGGGCGACGACCGATGCCGCGCCCGCCTCGCCGCCGCTGAACTCCTCGCGCAGCACGTCGTGGACCTGGCGGCTCGACGCGGACTCCGGGAGCACCCGATCGTCGGGCAGTGACAGCTCGATGTGGCGGAAGGGGGCTCCGAGGAACAGCAGGATGGCGATGGCCGCGGTGGCCACGATCACGGGCCGGCGCATCACGAACAGCGCCATGCGGTGCCAGAAGCCCTCGTCGGTGGCGGTGGTGGAGCGGCGGAAGATGGTGAGGGCGTCGACCCGGCGGCCGAGCACCGCGAGGATCGCGGGCAGGACCACGACCGAGAAGGCGCCGGCCAGGAAGGCCACCACCACCCCGGCGTAGGCGAAGCTGCGCAGGAAGGCGAGCGGGAACACCAGCAGCGCGCACAGCGACGCTGCGACGGTCACGGCGCTGAAGGCCACGGTGCGCCCTGCGGTGCGCACGGTGCGCTGCACGGCGACGTTCGGCTCGTGACCGGCGCGCAGCTCCTCCCGGTAGCGGGACACCACGAACAGCGAGTAGTCGATGGCCAGGCCGAGGCCCATCGCGGTCGTGAGGTTGAGGCTGAAGATCGAGACCTCGGTGACCATCGCCATGAGGCGCAACACCGCCATGGTGCCGACGATCGACAGGGCGCCGATGGCCAGCGGCAGGGACGACGACACCACGGAGCCGAACACGAGCAGGAGCAGCACGAGGGTGATCGGCAGGGCGATCATCTCGGCCTTGACGAGGTCCTCCTCGATGGTGGTGCCCACCTGGCGGAACACCTCGGCGAAGCCGCCGACGCCGACGGTGAGGCCGTCGACCTCGCCCGCGTAGGCCGGGGCCAGCTCGGCGATGCGCTCGTCGACCGCGTCCTCGTCGCCCTCGATGGTGGCCAGCACGAGCGCCCGCTGGCCCCCGATGCTGCGCAGCGGAGGTGCGCTGCCGAGCGACCAGTAGGAGGCGACGTCGACGACGTGCTCCTCTGCGGCGAGGCGCTCGGTCAGCGCGGTGCCGGCGGCTGCGGTGGGCGGGTCGTCGACGTCGCCGCTGTCGGCGGTGACGAGCAGCACGACGTTCGGCGTGCTCGTCCCGAACGTGTCGAGCAGGGCCTCGTCGGCCTTGAACGACTCGGAAGACGGGTCGTCGAACCCGCCCGAGGTGAGGTGCTCGGCGACGGTGCCGCCGAACGCGCCGGCGACGGCGAAGACGAT
>DATCYI010000254.1:0-3676 GCA_036570385.1 Acidimicrobiales bacterium
TCGTCGCTGATCGGCTCGGCGTAGAACTGGGCGGCCCACTTCCGGAACTTCATGAACGGGCCGTCGTTGTCGGCCAGCGCGGGCCGTACCAGGTGGGCCTTGTGCTCCCAGATGGGCTTGTCCTCGAGCACCTGCTTGTCGACCTCGCGAACGAACGCGTTGCCGACGTTGCGGGTGGTCTCGGCATCGCCCATCGTCTTGAACCGGAAGTTGAAGCGGATGATGCACTGGTCGGCGCTGATCGGCGTGGTGACCGCGAGGTTCAGCGTGTCGACGATCCCGCTGAACTCGACCACCGACACGCCGGGGCCGACCATGCGCGAGTCGATCCGGCCCTCCATCACACCCCGGGGCGTGGGGAACTTCTGGCTCGAGCGCATCTGCGAGTACGGGAACTCGCTGGTGTCGTAGCTCTGCATCACGGGCACCTCGGCGGTGCCGTGCACGTAGCGGAAGTGGGCTGAGTCGACGCCGTTCTCGGCCATCTCCTGCCACGCAGCGTCGATGACGTGCTCGGTGCGGATCACCGTCGACCACTCGGGGTCGTCGGTGAACTCGGCCAGCTCCGGTACCTCCCACATGGGCGCCACCTCGGCATCGGGGTGGTACCAGACGAAGCTGATGCCGTTGCGCTCGACGACCGGGTAGGTGCGCAGCGTGCCCTTGCGGTTGGTGCGCTCCGAGTACGGGATCTCGGTGTTGGTGCCTTCGGCATCGAACTTCCAGCCGTGGAACGGGCACACCAGCTCGCACCCCTCGACCGTGCCGCCATGACCCAGGTGCGCGCCAAGGTGCGGGCAGAACGCGTCGTGGACGTGGAGGTCGCCGGCCTCGTCGCGCCAGGCGACGAGGTGGCGGTCGAAGTAGTAGATGGCCCGGGGTGCGCCGGCGGCGAAGTCCTCCGGGTAGCCGATCGAGAACCAGCCGTAGGGGATCGGGAACGGGGTGCGGGCTCCGGCCATCGTCAGCTCCCCAGCCGGAACACCCGCTCGGCGTTCTCGCGCAGGAACTTCGGCCACACGTCGTCCTTCAGGGCGACGTGCGGCAGCTCCGAGAAGATCCGCTCGAGCGACAAGCCCATCGGGAAGTAGCCGGCGTACATGATCTTCTCGGCCCCCCGGGTGTTGGCGTAGTCGATGATCGACTGCGGGTAGTAGCGGGGCGCGAACGCCGAGGTCGAGTAGTAGAGGTTGGGCCACTTGAGCATCAGCTTCACGGCCAGCTCGTCCCAGGGCTCAGCCCCGTGGCGCATCACGATCTTGAGCTCGGGGAAGAACCAGCAGACCTCGTCGAGCAGCTCGGTCTTCTGGCAGAGCATCGGCACCCGGGGGCCGGGCACGCCGGTGGTGATGCAGATCGGGATGTCGAGCTCCACGCACTTGGCGTAGAGCGGGTAGTAGCGCTTGTCGTTGATCGGCACCTGCGGGTTGGTGCCCGCCGGGAACGCGGTGGCCGCCTTCACGCCGTGCTCCTCGTAGGCGCGGACCAGGTTCCGCACGCCTTCCATGCCGAGGTTGGGGTTCACCTCGTACGACCCGAAGAAGCGGTCGGGGTGCTCGGTGAGGGCCCGGGTGGACACCGTGCGGTCGAGGCTCACTCCGACCATCGCCTTGTCGATCCCGAAGTGGTCCATCTCGCCGAGCACGACGGACACCGGGTCGGCGTCGGGGTCGACGTCGGCGGGCACCTCCTTGAACATGTACTCGACGGGGAAGTCCATCTCCTTCGACTCCTCGTCCATCAGGGCGGAGCGCAAGAAGCCGTACCAGCTCTTCTTGGTGCCCTCCGGGATGCCGAGCATGAGATCGATGACACCGACGTCGGTGGGGAAGCCCATGAGAGGAAACACTAGAACAGGTTCTAGTTGCGGGCGAGCCGAGGCAGGTAGGGTCCGCCCATGGATCTCGGGTTGATCATCGGATACTGGCCGTCGTCCGGGCCGCCGCCCGACGCGGCGGAGCAGATCGCCACGGCGGAGCGGCTCGGCTTCCGCAGCGTGTGGTGCTCTGAGGCCTACGGGTCCGACAGCTTCACGCCGTTGGCCTGGTGGGGGAGCGCCACCAGCACCATCCAGCTGGGCACCGCGATCACGCAGATCTCGGCGCGCACGCCGGCGTCTACGGCCATGACGGCGATCACGATGGACCACCTCACCGGCGGCCGCTTCATCCTCGGCCTCGGCGTGAGCGGCCCGCAGGTGGTCGAGGGCTGGTACTCGCAGCCCTATGCCAAGCCGCTTGCCCGCACCCGCGAGTACATCGACATCGTCCGGGCGATCGTGGCTCGCGACAAGCCGGTCGAGTACGTCGGCGACCACTACCAGATGCCCCTCGTGGGGGGCACAGGCCTCGGCAAGCCCCTCAAGTCGATCGTGCGCCCCCTGCGGCCCGACATACCGATCTACCTGGGAGCAGAGGGGCCGAAGAACGTCGCCCTCGCCGCGGAGATCTGCGACGGCTGGCTACCGATGTTCTTCTCGCCGCGCGCCGACGACTTCTACCGCGCCTCGCTCGCCGAGGGCTTCGCCCGCCCTGGCGCCCGCCGCACGGCCGACGACTTCGAGGTGGCGTGCGTGGTGCCGATGATCATCGGTGACGACGTGGAGGGCTGCGCCGACCTGCTGCGCCCCACCCTGGCGCTCTACGTGGGCGGCATGGGCGCCAAGGACCGCAACTTCCACAAGGACGTCTTCGCCCGCCTGGGCTACGAGGCCGAGTGCGAGAAGATCCAGGAGTCCTACCTGGCCGGCCGCAAGGACGAGGCCGCGTCGTACGTCCCCACCTCGATGGTCGAGGACGTCTACCTGATCGGCCCCAAGGACAAGATCCGCGACGACCTGGCCGCCTGGCGCGAGAGCTGCGTCACCACGCTCCTGGTCAGCGGCCCCCCGATGCTCCTCGAGCAGATAGCCGACACCGTCAACGGCTGAGCAGGCCGCACGCTTCATGCTCGAGGCGGAAGCTCCGCTTCCGTCTCGAAAGCCGAAGGCGGCGGACAGGCGCACATGAGGTTGCGGTCGCCGTATCCGCCGTCGATGCGGCTGACGGGCGGCCAGTACTTGTCCTGGCGGAGGCTGGAGACGGGGTAGGCGGCCTGCTCACGGGTGTACGCACGCGGCCAGTCATCGACGAGGAGGTCGGCCGCCGTGTGGGGCGCGTGGGCGAGGGCGCTGTCGTCGTGGGCGACGTCACCGCGCTCGATGGCGCTGATCTCCTCTCGGATGGCGAGCATCGCGTCGACGAAGCGGTCGAGCTCCGCCAGCGACTCCGACTCGGTGGGCTCGACCATCAGGGTCCCGGCGACGGGGAAGCTCATGGTGGGGGCGTGGAAGCCGTAGTCGATGAGCCGCTTGGCCACGTCGTCGACCGTGACGCCCGTGGTGCGGGTGATCTCTCGCAGGTCGAGGATGCACTCGTGGGCGACCCGTCCGTGGTCGCCCGTGAAGAGCACGGGGTAGGCGTCGGCGAGGCGGGCGGCGACGTAGTTGGCGCTGAGGATGGCCACCTCGGTGGCGGAGCGCAGCCCGTCGGGGCCCATGAGGGCCACGTACGCCCACGAGATCGGCAGGATCGACGCCGAGCCCCAAGGCGCGCCCGACACGGGACCCGGGCCCGTCGCCGGCCCGGCGTCGGCCACCGCCGGGTGGTTGGGCAGGTAGGGAGCGAGGTGCTCGCGC
>DATCYI010000255.1:0-6684 GCA_036570385.1 Acidimicrobiales bacterium
TGCGCCAGCGCCTGGCCACCCTCGCCCAGCTCGACGACGACGTAGCCACCGCGATCGACGCGGAGCTGGCCGCGATCGCCGCCGACCCCGACGCGCTCGACGCCCTGCTGCTCCGCCAGAACTATCGCCTGGCCCACTGGCGCACCGCCGACGAGGAGCTCGACTACCGCCGCTTCTTCAGCATCACCACGCTGGTCGGCGTTCGGGTCGAGGACGAGGCGGTGTTCCGCGAGAGCCACCGCCTGCTGGCCGAGCTCGTCGAGGCCGGCCGCATCACCGGCCTGCGGATCGACCACATCGACGGCCTGCGCGACCCGCTCGGCTACCTCCAGCGGCTGCGGGAGATCGCCCCGCAGGCCTACATCGTGGTCGAGAAGATCCTGCAGCACGGCGAGTCGCTGCCCGACACCTGGCCCGTCGAGGGCACATCGGGGTACGACCAGCTGATCGCCATCGGCGACCTGTTCGTCGACACCGAAGGCGAGCTGGCCCTCACCGCCGCCTACAACCGCTTCGTCGACCAGGCGACGTCGTTCAGGGAGGTCGAGCACGCCGCCAAGCACCAGGTGATGGCGGGCGAGCTGGCGGCGGAGACCGAGCGCCTCACCGGCCTGCTCGCCGAGGTGTGCGCGAGCCGGCGCCGCCACCGCGACCACACCCGGCGCGACCTGCGCGACGCCCTGCGCGAGGTGCTGGCGGCGATGACCGTCTACCGCACCTACGTGGTGCCCGGTCAGGAGCCGTCCGCGACCGACCGGGAGCTGGTGGCCGCCGCCCTAGACGCCGCCGCGAAGAGCCGTCCGGACCTCGACCCGGAGCTGCTCGACCTCCTCGGCCAGGTCCTCCTCCTCGACGCAGCCGGCGAGGCCGAGACCGAGCTGGCGGTGCGGTTCCAGCAGCTCAGCGCTCCGGTGATGGCCAAGGGCGTCGAGGACACCGCCTTCTACCGCTACGGCCGCCTGCTCTCGCTCAACGAGGTGGGCGGCGACCCTGGCACCTTCGGGCGTGGGGTCGACGCCTACCACGAGCACTGCCGCCACCTGGCGGAGTCGTGGCCGGCATCGATGCTCACCTCGTCCACCCGCGACACCAAGCGCAGCGCCGACGTGCGCGCCCGGATCACGTTGCTCTCCGAGCTGCCGAGGGCGTGGGACGACGCCCTGCAGCGCTGGTCGGCCCGCAACGAGACCCACCGCAGCGCCGCCGGCCCTGACCGCGAGACCGAGCTGCTCCTCTACTCGACCCTCGTCGGCGCCTGGCCCATCGACGCCGACCGGCTGGTCGCCGTCATGGCGAAGTCGACCAAGGAGGCCAAGGTCCACACCTCTTGGACCGACCCCGACGAGCCCTACGACGCGGCAGTGGAGGCGTTCACCCGTGCCGTGGTGGAAGACGCCGTGTTCGTGGCCGACCTCGAGCGGTTCCTGGACGAGCACCGCATCGTCGAGCTCGGCCGCACCACCTCGCTGGCCCAGGCCACGCTGCTGCTCACCAGCCCTGGAGTGCCCGACATCTACCAGGGCACCGAGCTCTGGGACCACAGCCTGGTCGACCCCGACAACCGCCGACCGGTCGACCACGACCAACGGAGCCGGCTGCTCGACGAGCTGGTCGACGCCGGACCGGCCGACGCCCTGGCCCACCTCGATGACGGTGGCGCCAAGCTCTGGACCATCGCCACGATCCTGCGGCACCGGCGTCGCGACCCTGCGCCGTTCCGCAGCTCCACCTACCGGCCGATCGCCGCCACCGGTGAGAAGGCCCGCCACGCCGTCGCCTTCGAGCGCGACGGGCTCGTCGTCGTCGTGCCGCGGCTGCTCGTGGGCCTGGGTGACGACTGGGACGACACCAGCATCGAGGTGCCCGCTGGCGGCGGCTGGATCGACCTGCTGAGCGCAGCGAAGGTGGAGCCCGGCCCCACCGCCCTCGCCGACCTGCTCGATGCCTTCCCTGTGGTCGTGCTGGCGCGTGAGGACGATTCGAGGTGACGCACCGCTTCGCGGTGTGGGCCCCAGAGCGCGAGCGGGTCGACGTCGTCGTTGACGGCGCGCGCGTGGAGATGGCCCGCGACCAAGGCGGCTGGTGGAGCGCGGATGTCGCCGCCGCCAGCCCCGGATCTCGCTACGGCTTCTCCCTCGACGGCGGCGAGCCGCGCCCCGACCCGCGCTCGCAGCACCAGCCTGATGGGGTCGACGGGCTGTCCGCGGTGGTCGACCACGACGCCTTCGAGTGGCACGACGAGCGGTGGCGGGGCGTCGCCCTGCCCGGCGCAGTGCTCTACGAGCTGCACGTCGGCACGTTCTCGTCCGAGGGCACCTTCGACGGCGCGATCGCCAGGCTGCCCCACCTCGTGGAGCTCGGCATCGACGTGGTGGAGCTCCTGCCGGTGGCCGAGTTCTCGGGCGATCGGGGCTGGGGCTACGACGGCGTCGACCTGTTCGCACCGCACCACGCCTACGGCGGCCCCGACGGCCTCAAGCGGCTGGTCGACGCGTGCCACCAGGCGGGCATCGGCGTCGTGATGGACGTCGTCTACAACCACCTTGGCCCCGCCGGGAACCACCTGCCCGAGTACGGCCCCTACTTCACCGACCGCCACCACACCCCGTGGGGTGACGCCGTGAACTTCGACGGCCCAGGGGCGGACGAGGTGCGCCGCTTCGTGGTCGACAACGCCCTGCACTGGCTGCGCCACTACCACTGCGACGGTCTGCGCCTCGACGCGGTGCACGCGATCGTCGACGAGTCCTCGCTCCACGTCCTCGAGCAGCTCGACGGCGCGGTGCGCGCCCTCGCCGCCCAGCAGGGCCGGTCGCTGTTCGTCATCGCCGAGAACGACACCAACGACCCGCGCCTGGTCCGCAGCGTCGAGGCGGGCGGCTACGGGCTCGACGCTGCCTGGGCCGACGACTGGCACCACGCCGTGCACCGCGCCCTCACCGGCGAGACCTCCGGCTACTACATCGACTTCGTCGACGAGGCCACGCTGCCCAAGGCACTGCGCCAGGCCTGGGTGAACGACGGCACCTGGTCGGAGACCCGTGGCCGCAGCCACGGGCGCTCGCCTGCGGGCCTCGACCCGTCTCGATTCGTCGTGTGCACCCAGAACCACGACCAGGTCGGCAACCGCGCCACCGGTGAGCGCAGCGCGGCGCTCATGAGCGAGGGCCGCCTCCACATCGCCGCGGCGCTGCTGCTCACCTCGCCCTTCACGCCGATGCTCTTCGCCGGTGAGGAGTGGGCCGCGTCCAGCCCCTTCCAGTACTTCAGCGACCACCAGGACCCGGACCTCGCCCGGGCGGTCAGCGAGGGCCGGCGCCGCGAGTTCGCTTCGTTCGGCTGGGCGCCCGACGACGTGCCCGATCCCCAGGACCCGGCCACCTTCGAGCGCTCAAAGCTGCGCTGGGACGAGCTCGGCGGCGCCGCCCACCAGCGCACGCTCGATTGGTACCGCACCCTCATCGCGCTGCGCCGTCGCCTCCCCGCGCTCACCGACCACCGGGTGCCCGTCGAGGCGTCGCTAGACGACGGCGTGCTGCGGGTGAGGCGTGGCCCCGTGCAGGTCGTCGCCAACCTCGGGCCCGGGGAGCACCGGGTGGAGGCGCCCCCGGGTGCCCAGGTCGTGGCCGCGTCGCCACCGCTGGACGGCGACGCCGGCGGCCGGGACGGGCTGGGCTTGCCGATGGATAGCGTCGTCGTCTGGCATGAGCAGGACGGTGGGTGAAGTGCCCGACGCCGCGATCGACCAGGGAGCAGGAGAAGAGATGGACGAGCAGGAGGTGTGGCCCGGTCGGGCCTATCCGCTCGGTGCCTCGTACGACGGCGCCGGCACCAACTTCTCGCTGTTCTCAGAGGCGGCCGAGGCCGTCGACCTCTGCCTCTTCGACGAGGACGGCAACGAGCAGCGGGTGCGCCTCGACGAGGTCGACGCCTTCTGCTGGCACGCCTACCTGCCCAACATCAGCCCCGGCCAGCGCTACGGCTACCGCGTCCACGGTCCCTGGGCGCCCGAGCACGGCCAGCGCTGCAACAGCGCCAAGCTCCTGCTCGACCCCTACGCCAAGGCCGTCGACGGCGAGATGATCCCGCACCGCACGACCTTCGCCTACGACCTCGACGACCCGAGCAAGCGCAACGACGACGACAGCGCGCCGCACATGCCCAAGGCCGTCGTGCACAACCCGTACTTCGACTGGAGCACCGACCGGCGCCCGGACCGGCCGCTGCACGAGTCGATCATCTACGAGGTTCACGTCAAGGGCTTCACCGCCCGGCACCCGGGCATCCCCGAGGGGCTGCGCGGCACCTACGGCGGGCTCGCCCACCCCGCGGCGATCGAGCACCTCACCAACCTCGGCGTCACCACGGTCGAGCTCCTGCCGGTGCACCAGTTCGTGCACGACGCCCACCTGATCGACAAGGGCCTGCGCAACTACTGGGGCTACAACTCGATCGGGTTCTTCGCGCCGCACAACGACTACGCCGCCAACGGCACCAGCGGCGAGCAGGTCACCGAGTTCAAGGCCATGGTGCGGGCGCTGCACGAGGCCGACATCGAGGTGATCCTCGACGTCGTCTACAACCACACGGCGGAAGGCAACCACCTGGGCCCCACGCTCAGCTTCCGGGGAATCGACAACGCCGCCTACTACCGCCTCGTCAACGAGGATCCGGCCTTCTACTACGACACCACCGGCACCGGTAACAGCCTCAACATGGCTCACCCCTACACGCTGCAGCTGATCATGGACTCGCTGCGCTACTGGGTGACCGAGATGCACGTCGACGGGTTCCGCTTCGACCTGGCGTCGACCCTGGCCCGCCAGTTCCACGAGGTCGACCGCCTCTCGGCGTTCTTCGACCTCATCCACCAGGACCCGATCGTCAGCCAGGTGAAGCTCATCGCCGAGCCCTGGGACGTCGGCGAGGGCGGCTACCAGGTCGGCAACTTCCCGGCCCAGTGGTCGGAGTGGAACGGCAAGTACCGCGACACGGTCCGCGACTTCTGGCGGGGCCAGCCCGGCACCGTCGGGGAGTTCGCCTCGCGTCTCACCGGCAGCTCCGACCTCTACCAGGACGACGCCCGCCGTCCGGTCGCCAGCATCAACTTCGTCACCGCCCACGACGGATTCACCTTGCGCGACCTCGTCTCCTACAACGACAAGCACAACGACGCGAACGGCGAGGGCAACGCCGATGGCGACAGCGACAACCGCTCCTGGAACTGCGGCGCCGAGGGCGAAACCGACGATGCCGAGGTGCTCGCCTGCCGGGAGGCGCAGCAGCGCAACCTGCTCACCACGCTGCTGCTCTCGCAGGGCGTGCCGATGCTCGTCGCCGGCGACGAGATGGGGCGCAGCCAGGGCGGCAACAACAACGCCTACTGCCAGGACAACGAGATCTCCTGGCAGGACTGGGAAGACCTCGACGAAGACCTGCTCGAGTTCGCCACCCGCCTGATCGAGCTGCGTCGCGAGCACCCCACCTTCCGGCGCCGGCGCTACTTCCACGGCCGACCGATCCGGGGCACCCTCGACGTCGGCTGGTGCAAGCCCGACGGCAAGGAGATGACCGACGAGGACTGGTCCTCCGGTCACGCGCTGGCCATCGGCTTGTTCCTCAACGGCGACTCGATCACCGATCCCGACACCCGGGGCCAGCGCATCGTCGACGACTCGTTCCTGCTGCTCTTCAACGCCCACCACGAGGAGATCGACTGGGCGCTGCCCATGCAGTGGGGAGGCCCGTGGTCCGTCGTCCTCGACACCACCGGCACCCACGAGGAGTCGGTGTCGCCCGGCGGCAAGATCCGCGTCCCCGGCCGCAGCGTCGTCATCCTCACCGACAACACCGACTGACCCCGCCCGCGTCGAATGGTGTCAGACACCATTCGACGCGACCGGCTGCTGCCGGGGCGGGCTGTCGGCTAGGCATTGACGCGTGTTCGAGCCCGGAGCCAGCGCCGCCGAGGGCGACCATCCCGTCGATCCCCCCGCTGACCGGGAGGTCGCATCAGTGCCGGAGCAGGCGAGCCGGCAGCGGCTCATAGCGGTGCTGGCTGTGGCTGCGATCGCTCTGGCGGGGACGCTCGCGTTCGAGCTGATGCAGGAGGAGGACAACCGACCGGCCGGGGCCTGGACCGTCACGCCGTACCAGGGCCTCGGCGCCTGGATCGACGTCTACGACTGGACCGACGAGTTCACCGGCGGCGATCCACCGGTCGGCCTCGACGACATCGATGCCATGGCCGAGGCCGGGATCCAGACGGTGTTCGTGCAGGTCGCCCACAATCGCTCCGCCGACGACGTGAGCGAGCCGGAGCGCCTCGACAGCATCATCGACAAGGCCCACGACCGCGGGATGCACGTGGTGGCCTGGTACCTGCCGACGCTCGTCGACCCCGCCACCGACCTTCGGCGGCTGGTCGCCGCGTCCGAGCTCGACGTCGACGGTCTCGGCGTCGACATCGAGTCGGTCGAGATCGCCGACCCCGCGGAGCGCACCCGCCGGCTCGTCGAGCTATCCCACGACCTGCGAGCCGAGATCGGAGCCGACAAGCACCTCAGCGCCATCACCCTCACCGCTGTCCACCTCGAAGTCGTGAACCGCGACTACTGGCCGGGCTACCCGTGGCCCGAGCTGGCCGACACCTACGACTCGATCCTGCCCATGGCCTACTGGTCG
>DATCYI010000256.1:0-1714 GCA_036570385.1 Acidimicrobiales bacterium
TCGGTGGCCGGCGAGGGCCACCTCGCGGCGGCGCTCGCTCATCCGAGGGCCTGATCGACGAGGCTCGCGCCGCCGACGACCACCACGGCGATGATCCCCGCGGTGGCCACCCCCAGCAGCGCCACCAGCGCTACGAGCACCATCGCAGAGCGGATCCGGTGCGCCGGCGTCGCGATGTCGGAGTCGGCTCGGGTCGTGGCAGGCTGCGATCGCCCCGCGATGGCGGCGCGGACGGACACGAAGGCGATGGCACCGAGGACGATGACGACCAGCAGCGGGGTGAGCACGAGGCGGCAGATGGTACCGCCCGCCGCGCCGCCCACACCGCCGTCGTCGACAGCTCCAGCAGGCCCTCGCTGGTGGATCGCGGCGGTGGTCGCTGGGCTCCTGGTCTCGTTCGTGGTCGGGTCGGCGTTCCTGCCGGTGCCCTACGTGGCGATGCGCCCAGGGACGGCCCGGCCGGTCACGCAGTACGTGACCGTGCGAGGGGCCACGAGCTACCCGCCCGAGGAGTCGATCGCCTACATGACCGTCAACATCGGGCAGATCTCGCTGCTCGAAGCTGCGGTCGGATGGCTCGACGACGACGTCGACATCCGTCCCGAGGAGGTGATCCGAGGCGGCCGCAGCGTCGAGGAGAACCGGCGCTACAACGCCCAGCTGATGGATGC
Source organism: Acidimicrobiales bacterium (assembly GCA_036570385.1). Classification (GTDB taxonomy): domain Bacteria; phylum Actinomycetota; class Acidimicrobiia; order Acidimicrobiales; family VFJN01; genus VFJN01. Next base: position 672 of record DATCYI010000256.1, read on the forward strand.
CTCCAAGCAGGTGGCCTCCACCGTCGCGCTGCGCCACCTCGGCTACGAGGTGACGATCCGCACGTCCGGCACGATCGTGCGCCAGATCGTGGAGGATGCGCCGGCCGCCGACGTGCTCGAGCTCGACGACGTGGTCGTCGCCGTGGACGGAGAGCCGGTGGACGAGCCCGACGAGATGGGCGAAGCGCTCCAGGTCGGCGGTCCCGGAGCCACCCACGTCCTCACGGTGGAGCGACCGGCCGGGAGCACGAACCGCATCGAGCTGGAGATCGAGACCGTGCCGGCGCCCGACGATTCAGGGCGGGCGGTCATCGGCGTCGTCCCCGAGGAGCGCATCGTCGAGTTCGACCTCCCGATCGAGGTGCTGATCGACTCGGGCGAGGTGGGCGGCCCCTCAGCCGGGCTGGCCTTCACCCTCGCGCTCCTCGACGTCCTGACCGAGGGCGAGCTCACCGGCGGCCATCGGGTGGCGGCGACCGGCACGATCGCTCTCGACGGCACCGTCGGCCCGGTCGGGGGCCCCGCCCAGAAGGCCGTGACGGTGCGCGACGCCGGATACGAGGTGTTCCTCGTGCCCTCGGCGGAGGTCGAGGACGTGAGCGCCGCGGTAGGAGACGATCTAGAGGTGATCGGGGTGGATACTCTCGCGGAGGCGCTGGACGCGCTTGGTTCGCTCGGGGGCAATGCCGGGTCGATCCGCGCACAGACGGTCGGAGGCTCGCCCTAGCGCCGGGCGGGCGCACCGCCAAGAGCTGAGGGCAGGTCACAGGACACGATGTCGGCCAGCGACGTGCAGCTGCGGTTCGCAGCCGAGTTCGCTCTCTTCCTGGTGGCCCTCGCGGGCCTCGGGTTCTCGCTGCTCCGGCCCGACCTCCTCGTGTCCCGCGCTGTCGCTCGGGCGGGCGCCGCCGCCGGGTTCGTCACGATGGCTGTGGCGGCGTTCTGCAGCGGCGCCCTGGTCGTCGAGGATCCTTCGGCCGGCCCGCTGGTCGCGCTGCGGATCCTGAGCATCGTGCTGCTCGTGCTCACGTCGCGGTGGTGGC
>DATCYI010000257.1:0-1849 GCA_036570385.1 Acidimicrobiales bacterium
TTCTCTTCGGCCTCCTCGGCTGTCACCACGCGGGGTGTGAGGGTGTCCGGCAGGGCGTCGGTCTTGTCGACCGGCAGCTGGGCCGACGGGTCGCTGCCAGGCCCGACGAGGGCGAGCAGCACGTCGTACTGGCGGGTCAGGAAGAGCACTCGGGCCGCGTCGCGGGGAGCGACCGCCACGGTGTAGCTGCTGGCCCCGGGGTTGGGAACAGCCTCTGCGGAGCCCTCGGGCGGCCGCACGGCGGTGCCGATGGCGATGACCTCGAGGTCCTGGAACACGTGGACGACAGCGGGCCCGCCCGAGTCGGGTAGGCCGAGCTCGGAGGCGTTGGGCACGTTCACCAGGAGGTTCACCCGGTCACCGGGGCTGATCAGGTTCGACACCGCTGACGAGCCGGCGGCGTCGAAGGAGACAGCAACGGTCCCCTCCGGGAGGGCGTCGGCGAACGTGGCGGGGCCGGAGCCTCGTCCGACGTCTTCGGGGGCGACGAACGTGCCGCTCACCACGACCTGGCCGGCGCGCAGCACCCCGTCGGCGACGGTGCCTTCAAGGACGGCCGGGTCGGTCACCGCGGTGGGCGCCAGCGACGTGCGAAGGATGGGGGTGCTGGTGATGCTGCCTTCGGCGATCGCATCGGCGAACGAGGTCCCGTCGGGGACGTCGACCGAAGCCATCAGGACGTTCACGGACTCGACGGACGCTGCAGCGCGGTCCTCGGCTCCGCCGACGTACTGCAGCAGCCCGAGGCCCGAGGCGATGGCCACCACGGCTGCGATGGCTACGACCACTATGCGGTTCAAGATGCACTCCAGGAGATCTCGGCCGGCGGTGCACCCGCCGCGGCCTCGTATGCGGTTTCGGGGGAGCCAGTGGCACCGATGTCGCTCAGGTGCTCGCGCAGGAGCAGCGCGTCTACGAGCTCCCGCAGGGTCACGTCGGCCGCGCCGATGCGCAGCCACGCGATGTGGCCGGCCTGCACGGCACGGAGGGCATCGGAGAGGTCCGACGCCCATGCCGCCAGGCGAGCGCCGTCGAGAGTGGTGGCGGACCTGCCGCCGGCGGCAGCGACGTCCGCCGTCCAGGCCTCGATCGTGCTGCGCACGTTCGCTGCGGGCCGCATCACGTCATCGCTGCGGAAGGCGTCGGCCAGGAGCAGACGCTGGAGCCGGGCCTCGTCGAGCCTGGGACCCAGGGCGCTCTGGAGGCGACGAACGGCCCGCAGCGCGGCCAACACCTCGTCCACGTCGGTGAGAGGACCTCGATCGAGCTCGCCGAGGTGATGAGCGAGCGTGGGGTGGACCAAGCTCAGCTGAGCGCGCGCGTTGCGGGCCTCGAGCACGTCCTTGGTGACCGAGCTGAGGCGGCCCGGCAGACGACCGGTTCGGCTAACCGAGCGCAGCCGCAGCCGCAGCCGAGCACGAGCGATCAGGCGCACCCGCGACCGGCCGGCCGCGAGCAGCCCACCCGGCACGTCCCAGACGCCGTCGGTGAAGCGCTCGTAGAGACGGTTGTGCGCCTCCTTGGCGGCGCGCAGGTCGGGGGCACCGACCTCGAGGACGACCTCGGCAGCGGCCGCCGCGGCGGGGGACGCCCAGCGAGCCTGGGCCTTCGGCGCGGCTGCCAGGCCCACCACCGCGTCAGCCAGCTCGTGGAGCCTCTCGAAGGGAAGGTCGCTGACCTCGACGCCGAGTGCCTCCGAGAGGATCGCCCCCTCCTCGACCAGCAGGTCGAGCGCGGCAGCCGCAGCAGCCAGGACGCTCGCGGCACGGCGGGTGGCATCTGCGGCCGGCACCGTGCGGGGATCGAGCGCGATTGGGACCTCGGCGAGCTGGCGCTCGGCGCGCGCGGC
>DATCYI010000258.1:0-10060 GCA_036570385.1 Acidimicrobiales bacterium
CAGGCGGTGCGGTGGGCGGCGGGTTCCAGTGGCCTGGCGCGACGGGCTGCTCGGCCCCGGGCGGCGGCGTCCAGCCGGGTGCGTAGGAGGTGGCAGGAGCCAGCGTGCTCGTCCGGTGGAGGCCGGGGCCGGTGAGCTCCATCTCGTCGGGCTCGTTGAGCGCGGTGGCGACGGCGTGGCCAGCGGCCACCAGGCCGATGCCGGCGGCCAGGAAGAGCATGCCGCCGATGGTGGCGTCGTCCGTCATGTCGGAGAGGAACACGGCGGCGCCGATGGCCGTGGTGGCGCCACCGACCCAGGCCGTGCCGCGGCGACCGACGGTGGATCCGTGGTACGCCAGACCGCCGCCCACGAGCATCAGCAGGAGGCCGGTGCCGGCCTGCTCGAGGTCGTCGGCCATCAGGAGGGTTCCCACGTACATCGTCGGGAGCGTGGCCAGAGCGAACGGGGTGGCCACGCCGTGGCGCTGGTGGCGGTCGAGGCGGCGGGTCACCACGAGGTAGCCGATGCCGAGGGCCAGGCTGAGCACGCCCATGGTCGTGGGGTCCGGAGCGTCGAAGGACGGGCTGAAGGGACCGCCGCCCATCTCGGAGCCGCTGCTGTCGAACGACGACTCGAAGGCCATCGAGAACCCGCTGATCAGCGCGAACGGGAAGTCGAAGACGCCTTCGGTGAGCTGGAGGATCGTGAACCAGAGGCCGATCAGGCCGGCGCCGAGGAAGAACGGTCGACCCCGCCCCGGTCCGATCAGGTACGACCCGAGCCAGGCGACCGTCGTGCCGATGAGGATCAGGTCGGTGGAGTAGGGCGGGAAGTCGTTCACGTCGAGCGTGAGGAAGACCAGCAGTGCTGGCACGCCGAGCGCCGCGGCCACCGTGCCCGCGGCGGCCATCGCCCCGGTGCGGACGGCGCCGAGGACGAAGTAGCCGGCGGCGACCACCAGCGCGCAGAGGAGCACGCCTGGCCACTTGTTGAAGTCGTCGTCGCTGGCGCCGGTGTCACCGGAGACGATCAGCACACCGAGGATCGCCAGCGCGCAGCCCGCTCCGGCGATCACGACTGACGTGCGCGGCTCTGCTCGGCGCACGCCGCGGGTGCCCAGCGAATCCAGGAACGAGCTGGTGGGTCTTGCCGCCGTGGGTTCGGTCATACCGGGACGGTACGCCCATCTCTCCTGCGGTGCGGGGACCACCTGGTACGCGACGGTGCCCCACCCGAGGGCGGGGCACCGTTCAGCGCTTCTGGAATTGGGAGAAGGTCAGATCAGAAGGGGGCGCTGCCCGTGCTGCCGCCCGTGGTGGGAGCGTCGTCGCCGGCCTTGAACATCAGGAACCCGCCGGCGGCGAGGCCGATGGCAGCAAGGGCGGCGAGGAAGAGGCCGTAGGCCCGGTCGACGATGTCGGTCGGATCCTCACCGATGATCAGCTTGAGGACCACGAGGATGGCGGCCAGCGCTCCCAGAGCGAGGTGGACCTGGCTCCACGGCATCGGGAGCTCGGGCAGCTTCACGCCGAAGAGCTTGCTGGCGATGATGACACCCGCCATCACCAGGCCGATGAGCATCGGCAGGGTGGACCAGAGGAAGCCGATGTCGCCGCCGCTGGCTGACACCGAGCCCAGCCCGAAGTCGACCTTGAACCAGGGCAGGAAGTAGGCGATGAACAGGACGATGCCTGACCCCGCGATGATCTTGTCGCTTGTGGTGAGCTTGTTCAGATCCACTTGTTCCGCCTCCAGAGCTGTAAATGGTTTGTACGGCGCGAACGCTAACCCACTGCCTCTCGCCGCTGACGGATGACCGGTAGGCGGCTGGTACGTTCGGACATCGTGCGCATCGCCGTCCTCGCCTCAGGCAGCGGAACCCTGCTGGAGGCCATCCTCGCCGACGGCATACCCGTGGAGCTCGTGGTGGTCGACCGCCCGTCGCGGGCGACGGAGGTAGCCGAGCAGCACGGCGTGGCCGCTGTGCACGTCGAGCGCACCACGTTCGGTGAGGGCTTCGACCGTACCGGCTACACGAAGCAGGTCGTGGAGGTGCTCGAAGAGCACGCCATCGACCTCATCGTCATGGCCGGCTTCGGCACCGTGTTCGCGGAGCCGATCCACGACGCGTTCCCGCACCGCATCCTGAACACGCACCCCGCACTGCTGCCCGCGTTCAAGGGCTGGCACGCCGTGCCCGCCGCGCTCGAGTACGGCGTGAAGGTCACCGGCTGCACGATCCACGTCGCGACCCTCGAGGTCGACGCCGGGCCGATCCTCGCCCAGGAGGCGGTGCCCGTGCTGGCCGACGACGACGAGTCGTCGCTGCACGAGCGCATCAAGGCCGTCGAGCGCCGCCTGTACCCCGAAACCATCCGGGCCGTCTTGACCGACCCCACCATCCTCACGAAGGAAGCGCCCACCCCATGAGGGCCCTCATCTCCGTCTACGACAAGTCCGGCATCGTCGAGCTGGCCCGCGATCTGCGCGGGCTCGGCTGGGACCTCATCTCGAGCGGCGGCACCGCGAAGGCCCTGCGCGAGGCCGACCTGGCCGTCACCGACATCGCCGACCTCACCGGGTTCCCGGCCATCCTCGGCCACCGCGTGGTCACGCTGCACCCGAAGGTGCACGGCGGCATCCTCGCCGACCGCCGCGACCACGACCACCAGAAGGACATGGCCGAGTACGGCATCGACCCCATCGACCTCGTGGTGTCGAACATCTACCCGTTCGGGTCTGACACGTCCGACTTCGAGCACGGCGCCAGCCGTGCGGAGGAGCTGATCGACATCGGCGGGCCGGCGATGATCCGTGCCGCGGCCAAGAACTTCAAGGACGTCGGCGTCGTCACCCGCCCTGAGGACTACCGCCTCGTGATCGACGAGCTGAAGTCGGGCGGGGTGCTCACCGACGCCACCAAGCGCACGCTGGCTCGCAAGGCCTTCGCCCACACCGCTGCGTACGACGCGTCGATCGTCGCCTGGTTCGACGAAGCGTCGGATGAGCCGCTGCCCCCGACGCTGCACCTCGCCCTCGAGCGCGTGCAGGACCTCCGCTACGGCGAGAACCCCCACCAGACCGGCGCCCGCTACCGCGCCATCGGCTCGACCTCGTGGTGGGACGGTGTGGAGCAGCACGGCGGCATGGCGCTCAGCTACCTCAACCTCTTCGACGCCGATGCCGCGTGGGGCCTCGCCAACGACCTCGCCGCGACCACCGGCCGTCCCTCGGTCGCGATCATCAAGCACGCCAACCCTTGCGGCGCGGCGGTGTCCGACAGTCTCGCCGACGCCTACCAGCGCGCCTTCGAGTGCGACGAGCGTTCGGCCTTCGGTGGGATCGTCGCGCTGTCGCACCCGGTAGACGAGGCCACGGTCGAGCGGATGGTCGCCGCCGCGCAGGCCGACGTCGTGATCGCCCCTGGCTACGCCGACGGGGTGATCGAGGCGCTGACCAAGAAGCGCAAGAACACGCGCCTGCTCACCGCCACTCCGCCCGCTCCCGACGCGCTCCAGATCCGACAGCTGACCGGGTCGTGGCTGGTGCAGGACGCCCACCACTTCGCCGCCCCGCGAGCCGACTGGCGAGTCGTGACCGAGCGGGAGCCCACCGACGCCGAGTGGGCCGACGCGGAGCTGGCCTGGCGCATGGTCGGGTGGGTCAAGAGCAACTCGATCGTCCTCGTGAAGGACGGCGTGGCCTGGGGGATCGGCGCCGGCCAGCAGAACCGCGTCGAGGCTGGCCAGATCGCAGCCGCCAAGGCCGCCGGCCGCGCCGTAGGCGGCGCCTGCGCCAGCGACGCCTTCTACCCCTTCCCCGACGGCATCGAGGCCGCCGCCGACGCCGGTGTCGCCGTGGTGATCCAACCGGGAGGCTCCGTGAAGGACGACGCAACTATCGCCAAGGCCAACGAGCTCGGTCTAGCCATGGTCTTCACCGGCGAGCGCCACTTCCTCCACTGAGTCGTCGTCGCTGCCTGATGCCCGCCTCGGCATCGACCGGGTGGGGGTGGCCGGTCTGCTCGGTCGAGTTTGGGACCTGCGCCACAACCTCACCGCCTATGACGCCACCTACGTGGCGGTCGCCGAAGCCCTGGATGCCCCGTTGGTCACTGCAGACGGCCGCCTGGCTGGCGCTGCGGGACCCACCTGCACGGTCGTCGTCGTTCGCCGCTGATCTGATGCGGCGACCGGGCTCCTAGAGTCGCTGGCATGTCTGCTGTGATGATGGCTGGGGCGCCGGTCGCCGAGGCGGTGTTCGCCGAGCTGGGGCCGCGGATCGAGAAGCTGCGCGACGCTGGGCACACGCCAGGCTTGGCCACGCTGCTCATCGGCGACGACGAGCCGTCGGCCCGCTACGTCGGGATGAAGATGCGCAAGGCCGAGGAGCTCGGCTGCCACAGCCCCCACGTCCACCTGCCCCAGGACGCGACGACGGCCGATGCCATCGCTGCCGTCGAGCAGCTCAACGCGGACCCCTCCGTCGACGCGATGCTCGTGCAGCACCCCGCTCCGGCCCACATCGACTTCGATGCCGTGCTGATGGCCGTCGACCCCGACAAGGACGTCGACGGGATGCACCCGACGAACGTCGGACGCCTCGCCCTCGGCATCCCCGGACCGGTTTCGTGCACCCCCGCCGGCATCGAGGCGATCCTCGCCCACTACGACGTGCCCGTGGCCGGCAAGCACGTGGTGATCGTCGGTCGTGGCGTCACCATCGGCCGTCCGCTCAGCATCCTGCTCTCCCAGAAGCGACCGACGGCCAACGCCGCCGTCACGATGGTGCACACGGGCGTGCCCGACTGGGCTGGCTACGCGCGGGAGGCCGACATCCTGGTGGCCGCCGCCGGAGTGCCAGGCATGATCCAGCCCGAGCACGTCCGACCCGGCGGTGTCGTGGTCGGCGCGGGCGTGCGCTACGAGGGCCGAAAGCTGCTCCCCGACGTCGACGAGGCGTGCGAGGACGTGGCCGGCTGGATCACGCCGCGCGTCGGTGGCGTCGGCCCCACCACCATCGCGATGCTCTTCGCCAACCTCGTCGGAGCCGCCGAGCGCCGCGCCGGGATGGGTTGAGCGGTGCCCGGCTCGGTGGTGGCGCTGCCGCCCATCGACATCCCCGGCCACGAGGCGTCGGGGCTCGGATCCGACCTGCACCCGATGCGGATCATGACGAGACGAGCCGCGGGGCTCCACCCGAGCGGCTGGGACAGGTCGGCTCGAGCTGAGGTTGCCGCTGTCTTCGACTCGCTGGCACCTGACTGGCACACCCGCACCTCGCCGGAGCGCGAGGCGGTGGTGCGCGATGCCCTGGAGCGAGGCTTGCCCGCCGATCGTCCGACCGGGGCCTGCCTGGAGCTGGGCAGCGGCATCGGCGCCTACACGCCGCTCCTCGCGGAGCGCTGGAGCCGGGTGGTCGCAGTCGACCTCGCCCTGGAGATGCTGCGGCGCGCCCCAGCCGACGCGGGGCTTCGGGTCCTCGGCGACGGCGCGCGGCTGCCCCTCGCCGACGGCAGCCTCGACGCGGTCGTCCTCATCAACGCGTTCCTCTTCCCCCGCGAGGTGCACCGCCTCCTCGGACCGCGGGGTGTCGTGGTGTGGGTGAACAGCAGCGGCACGGAGACCCCCATCCACCTTCCTGCCGAGGACGTGGCCACGGCCCTGCCGGGCGGCTGGACGGGCGTGAAGAGCGAAGCCGGCGCGGGCACCTGGTGCGTCATGACCCGCGAGGTCTGATCCACCGAGCGTCGTCTGAGCGGTCGGCACCACCACGAAGTACCGTTTGCACCCCATGGCGCGGATACCCGATCTGCTCGACGCCGGGCGCACCCTGTCGTTCGAGCTGTTCCCACCGAAGACCGACGACGCCGAGCGGGCGCTCGAGAAGTGCGTGATCGAGCTGGCCGAGCTGCGGCCGTCGTTCGTGTCAGTCACCTACGGCGCGCTGGGCAGCACGCGCGAGCGCACCCGCGACGTCGTCACCCGCATCAACGCCGAGCAGGCCTTCCCGGCCATGCCCCACCTCACCTGCGTCGGCCACACCCGCGCCGACATCGCCGAGCTGCTCGACCACTACGCCGACAACGGCGTCGAGAACATCCTCGCTCTCGGCGGCGACCCGCCCGCCGACGGCTCCGACCCCTGCGGCGACTACGACTACGCCAGCCAGCTGGTCGAGCAGGTGCGCGAGCACCGCGGCGGGTTCTCGGTGGCGGTCGCGGCCCACCCCGAGGTCCACCCGCGGTCGACCGACCGCGAGAGCGACCGGCGCCACCTCGCCGCCAAGCTCGCCATGGCCGACTTCGCCATGACGCAGTTCTTCTTCTCGGTCGACGAGTACCTGCGGCTCGTCGACGAGCTCGCCGAGCTCGACTGCGACAAGCCCGTGCTGCCCGGCGTGATGCCCATCGCCAGCGTGGCCGGCGTGCAGCGCATGGCGGGCATGAACGGCACGGCCATCCCGGCCGGCCTGCTCGATCGGCTCCTGACCGTGGCCGACCAGCCCGCCGAGGTGGCGAAGATCGGCATCGAGGTCGCCACGGAGCTCAGCGCCGCGCTGCTCGCCGAGGACGCCCCCGGCCTGCACCTCTACGCCCTCAACCGCAGCGAGAGCGTCCGCCAGATCCACTCGAACCTGGGCCTCGGCTGACCCACCCGCGTCGAATGGTGTCAGACACCACTCGACGCGGCAGGGCCCACTACTTCAGGGTGGCCAGCGCCTCGTTGAAGGTCTGGCTCGGACGCATCACCGCTGTGGCCTTGGCGTCGTCGGGGGCGTAGTAGCCGCCGATGTCGACCGGAGGGCCCTGCACCGACAGGAGCTCGTCGGCGATCTTGGCCTCCTGCTCGGCGAGGAGCTTGGCCAGCGGGGCGACCTGCGCGGCCAGGTCGGAGTCGTCGGACTGCGCGGCCAGGGCCTGCGCCCAGTAGAGCGCCAGGTAGAAGTGGCTGCCCCGGTTGTCGAGCTCGTTGACCTTGCGTGAGGGCGACTTGCCGGTCTCGAGCACCTGACCGGTGGCGGCGTCGAGGGTGTCGGCCAGGATCTGAGCCCGCTTGTTGCCGGTGGTCTGCGCCAGGTGCTCGAACGACACCGCCAGCGCCAGGAACTCACCGAGCGAGTCCCAGCGGAGGTGGTTCTCCTTGAGGAGCTGCTGCACGTGCTTCGGGGCCGAGCCGCCGGCACCGGTCTCGAAGAGCCCGCCGCCGTTCATCAGCGGCACGATCGAGAGCATCTTGGCGCTCGTGCCGAGCTCGAGGATCGGGAAGAGGTCGGTGAGGTAGTCGCGCAGCACGTTGCCGGTGACCGAGATGGTGTCCTCGCCGCGCCGGATGCGCTCCAGCGAGAAGGCCGTGGCGGCCTCGGGGGCCATGATCTCGATCTGCAGGCCGTCGGTGTCGTGGTCCTGGAGGTAGCGGCGGACCTTCGCGATCACCTGGGCGTCGTGGGCGCGGGTCTCGTCGAGCCAGAACACGGCGGGGGCGCCGGTGGCCCGGGCTCGGGTGACGGCCAGCTTCACCCAGTCCTGGATGGGCAGGTCCTTCGCCTGGCACATGCGCCAGATGTCGCCGGGCTCCACGGCGTGCTCGAGCAGCGCGGTGCCCGACTGGTCCACGACCCGCACGGTGCCGACCGTGTCGATCTCGAAGGTCTTGTCGTGGGAGCCGTACTCCTCGGCCTTCTGGGCCATGAGGCCGACGTTGGGCACCGAGCCCATGGTCGTCGGGTCGAAGGCACCGTTGGCCCGGCAGTCGTCGATCACGACCTGGTAGATGCCGGCGTAGCTGCTGTCGGGCAGCACCGCCTTCGTGTCCTGCTGCTCCCCGGCCGCGTTCCACATCTGGCCCGACGTGCGAATCATGGCCGGCATCGAGGCGTCGACGATCACGTCGCTGGGCACGTGGAGGTTGGTGATGCCGCGGTCGGAATCGACCATGGCGAGGTCAGGTCCTTCGGCCAGGCGCCGCTTGATGCCCTCCTCGATGGCGGCCCGCTGGTCGGCGGGCAGCTCCTGGATGGCGGCGGTGAGGCTGGCCAGGCCGTCGTTGGCGCTCACCCCGAGCTCGTCGAAGGTCGCGGCGTGCTCGGCGAAGAGGGCGGAGAAGTAGGCCTCGACCGCGTGCCCGAAGATGATCGGGTCGGACACCTTCATCATCGTGGCCTTCAGGTGCACGGACAGGAGCACGTCCTGGGCCTTGGCATCGGCGATCTGGGCCTCGAGGAACTCGACGAGGGCCCGCTTGCTCATGACGGAGGCGTCGATGATCTCGCCGGGGAGCAGCTTGACGCTCTCCTTCAGGACGGTGACGTCGCCGTCCTCGGCCACCAGCTCGATCCGCACGTCGTCGGCCGCGTCGACGGTGACCGAGCGCTCCGTGTGCCGGAAGTCGCCGCTCGACATCGTGGCGACGTGGGTCTTGGAGTCGGCCGACCAGGCGCCCATCGAGTGCGGGTTCTTGCGGGCATACGCCTTGACCGAGGCCGGGGCCCGACGGTCGGAGTTGCCCTCGCGCAGCACCGGGTTCACGGCGCTCCCCTTCACCCGGTCGTAGCGGGCGACGATCTCGCGCTCCTCGTCGGTGGAGGGCTCCTCGGGGAGGTCGGGCACGTCGTAGCCCTTGTCCTGCAGCTCGGCGATGGCCGCCTTCAGCTGCGGCAGCGAGGCGCTCACGTTCGGCAGCTTGATGATGTTCGCCTCGGGCTTCGTGGCCAGCTCGCCGAGCTCGGCCAGGGCGTCGGGCACGCGCTGCTCGTCGCTGAGGCGATCGGGGAAGGTGGCGAGGATTCGACCGGCGAGCGAGATGTCGCGGGTCTCCACGGCCACGCCGGCCGCCGACGCGAAGGCCTGGATCACCGGCAGCAACGAGTAGGTGGCCAGGGCCGGGGCCTCGTCGGTGTGCGTGTAGATGATCTTCGAAGTCGGTTCCGTCATGGCGCTTCCGTTCCGCGGGTGGGGGGACGGAGCCACGCTATCTCCGGGTGCTCGCGCCGGCCCACGGCGGTCGGTAGCCTCAGGGGGCTGTCACACCCCCTTCCTAGGGTCGCTGGTGTGACGAGAGCGACGAGAGGGTCGGCAGTGGTGGCCGTAGGTTCGGAGTCGGGCGCGCAGCGCAAGCGAGCCACGTCCACGTCGTCGTTCGGCGTGTCCAAGCGCGAGAACCACGATGCCAGCGGCTTCTACGCCCGCTTCACCGCGCCCACGCTTAGCAGCGACGACACGGTCGAGCCCCCGGGCGTCGTCGACCAGATCTACGTGGGCGACTCCCGCCACATGGACCGCGTCCGTCCGTCGTCTGTCGCTCTGGTGGTCACCTCGCCGCCCTACTTCGCCGGCAAGGCCTACGAGGAGGAGCTCGGCGAGGGCCACATCCCGGCGACCTACGTCGAGTACCTCACGATGCTGGAAGACGTCTTCGCCGAGTGCGTCGCGAAGCTCGAGGCGGGCGGGCGCATCGCTGTGAACGTGGCCAACCTCGGTCGCAAGCCCTACCGCTCGCTCTCGGCCGACGTGATCGGCATCCTGCAAGACCGCCTCGGCCTGCTGCTGCGGGGCGAGGTCATCTGGCGCAAGGCCAGGGGTGCGGGCGGCAACTGCGCTTGGGGCTCGTTCAAGCAGCCGGCCAACCCGGTGCTGCGCGACCTCACCGAGCGGGTGGTGATCGCCAGCAAGGGCCGCTTCGACCGTGCCGTCAAGCCGTCGGTGCGCGCCGCTCGGGGGCTGCCCGCCGAGCCCACCACCACGGCCGACGAGTTCATGGACGCCACCCTCGACGTGTGGGAGCTGGCACCCGAGAGCGCCACGCGGGTCGGGCACCCGGCGCCGTTCCCCGTCGAGCTGCCCCAGCGCCTGATCGACCTCTACACCTACCGGGGCGACGTCGTGCTCGACCCGTTCATGGGGTCCGGCACCACCGCGGTGGCCGCCGTGCGCACCGGTCGTCACTACCTCGGCTACGACACCGACGACGCCTACGCCCGGGCGGCGCGCGAGCGCGTCGCCGGCGAGGCCGCTGCGGTCCTCGCGGCCGCGCCCTTCGAGCGGCCCGACAAGGCGATCGCAGCCGCCGTCGACCACCTC
>DATCYI010000259.1:0-5094 GCA_036570385.1 Acidimicrobiales bacterium
CGTAGCGTCGACGGCTCGAACGGCACGCTAGGAGCAGCAATGTCGACCCACGGATTGTTCATCGTCCATCGGACGCAGCCGGGACGCCGCGATGACGTCCGGGCCGTGTGGAACGAGCACATGGCGCCGGCCATCGACGCCAACGACGACCACCTCGCGTACATCTACAGCTTCGATCAGGCGGACGAGGACGTCATCCGCGTGTTCCAGCTCTACGCCAGCGCCGAGGCGGCTGCCGCGTTCCTGGAGACCGAGAGCTACGAGCGGTACCTCGCCGCGGTGGAGGGGCTGCTGTCTGGACCTCCCGAGCTCTACGCGGTCACGCCCGAGTGGTCGAAGAACGTCGGTGGGCCCGGCTGACGACCACAGGTCAGCCGCCGTCGGGCCGAGCGTCGAGCGGAGTCAGCTCGACTGCCAGGCCTGGATCGAGAGCGACATGACGTGGAGGTTCATGCCGAGGGCGGGGTGCACGGCTTCGCGCTCGAGGGTGAACCCGAGGTGTCGCATCACGGCGCCCGATGCGACGTTGTCGGGCTCGTAGATGCTGACCAGCTTCTGGAGCCCGAGCACCTCGAACCCGTAGGCGACCCATGCCCGGCCGGCTTCGGTCGCGTACCCGCGCCGTCGATGGGTCTCGCCGAGCCGCCATCCCACCTCGACGGCCGGGAGCACCTCCGGCAGGAACGTCGGGATCGACAGGCCCGCCCAGCCGGCGAGCACCCCCGTGTCGGCCACGACTACGGCCGAGACCGCCATGCCCGGGTCCCGGTAGCGCTCGACCGTGCGCTCCAGGAACGACTCGGTCTCGTCCCTCGACCAGCCCCGACCGAACGGGTATCGCCAGAACGACTCCTCGGCGTGCAGCTCCGCCAGCTCGTCGAGGTCGTCCATCGCCAGCGGCCGCAGCACGAGTCGCTCCGTCACCAACGTCGGCCAGCCCACCCCCGGAGCCTACGGACACCCACACCCCACCGAACTGGGGATGGCTGATGATCAGATCAGGCCATCAACCATCCCCAGAACGATGGCTGACGGGTCGAGAGGTGTTCTGAGATCCGGAGGGTCGGGCGTGGTCGTGCACCGATTCGGTGCAGAACCGTGCCCAGAGGTTGGGGTCAGGCCGGGGTGAGGTCTAGGTGGAGCTTGGAGAGGCCGCGCAGGAAGAAGGTGGGGAGGTACTCGTAGCTACGGGCGCCGGCGGGGCCGTGGTCCTCCTCGGAGATGGCGATCTCGGAGGTGGCGTCGAGCAGGCGGTTGATGGCGACCCGCCCCTCGGCCCGGGCCAGGTGGGCGCCGGCGCAGTGGTGCACGCCGTGCCCGAAGGCGACGTGGTACTTGGCGTTGGAGCGGTCGACGTCGAACTCGGCCGGGTTCTCGAAGAGCTTCGGATCGCGGTTGGCCGCGCCAGGCAGCAGCATCATCGTGCTGCCCGCGGGGATGTCGACGCCGGCCACGGTGGTGCGCACCTTGGCCATGCGGAACTGCGAGCGCAGGGGGCTCTCGTAGCGCAGCGTCTCCTCTATGAAGTTCGGGATCAGCGAGCGGTCGTCCCGCAGTCGCTGCTGCACGTCGGCACGCTCAGCGATGATCCGCAGGGCGAAGGAGAGGAGACGCACGGTTGTCTCCTGGCCGCCGGTGAAGAGGTTGGCGGCGAGCAGGGCGACGTCGTGCACCTCGGGCGTTGTGCCGTCGGGGAACGTGGCGGTCGCCATCGCCGTCATGATGTCGTCGCGCGGCGAGCGGCGGCGGTCCTCGATGTAGGTGGTGAACTGCTCGTAGAGGAACTCGAGCGGCTTGTGCTCGAGGTCGTCGGCCAGCTTGGTTAGGCGATCGGCGAAGAGCTGGTGATCGGACTCGGGCACGCCTTCGAGGTCGGCCACGACTCGCAGCGTGAAGGGCGCGGCGAAGTCGGCGATGAGCTCGCAGCCGCCGGTCTCGACCAGCTGGTGGAGCTGGCGGTCGGCGAGGTGCTCCATGAACTCCTCGTTGGCGCGGAGCCGGCCGGGGGTCAGGAGCCGCATCATCAGTGCCCGGTGCGCGGTGTGGCGGGGCGGGTCGAAGGCCGGGAGCTGGTCGCTGAACGGGAGCATGTCCCGGTGGCGCTCGATGATGTCGGTGACGTCGTCGCCCTCGAAGGGCTCGGGGAACTTCACGAACGGACCGCTCACGGCGTTGCACGACGAGAACTGCGCCGAGTCGTTGTAGACCGCCAGCGCCTCGTCGTGGCCCGTGACCATGAAGACGCCGTAGTGGGGCTCCTGCCAAACCGGCGCCTGCGACCTCACCGCATCGAAGTAGGGGTAGGGGTCGGCTTGCACCGCCCGGTCCCGGAAGAAGTTCGCCGTATGCAGGTCTGTCACGAGCGTTCCCTTCGAGGGAGTGCCGAGACTCGGACGCATCGGCACCTGTCGGATTTATTGTGACATCGAACGACTTCGCGATCCAGGAGCATCGTGGCCGCCTCCTTGATTCCTCTAGAGGTTTGGACTTACGGTGCCGCTCGGCGGGATCTCGGGGACGGGTCGCGCCGCACGACCAACCTCGGGAGGAACGTTGTCGATGAACCACACCCATGGGCAGGCGCGGCTGTGGCGCACTCTGGCGGGGCTGGCGCTCGCCGGCCTCTTCGCCGGGGCCTGCGGCAACTCCGGCGATGACGATGTCGCCAGCGATGCCACCACGACGACAGCGGACGGCGGCTCCGAGGCTGGGTCGGACGAGCTCGTGCCGCTGAGCGGCGTGCCCGGCGTCACCGACGAGGAGATCGCCTTCGCGGTGCTGGGCACCGGCGCGGCGTCGAGCCCGATCGGCGGCTGCCAGCTCACCTGCTACGTCGCGGGGATCGAGGCCTACTTCGACTACCGCAACAGCGAAGGCGGGGTGCACGGCCGCCAGCTCGTGATCGGCGAGGTGCTCGACGACGAGCTCATGAACAACCAGGTCAAGGCGCTCGAGATCGTGCAGGACGAGGAGGCCTTCGGGGTGTTCGCCCTGCCCGTGCTGCCGAGCGGCTTCCCAGAGCTGGGCGAGTCGGGCATGCCGGTGTACGCGGTCACCGCCAACGCCCCCGAGTCGGCCGGCTACGACAACATCTTCAACCTGTCGGGTGCGTCGTGCCTGCGCTGCTCGCGGCCGTACTACCCGCATGTGGCGTCGCTGGTCGGCGCCAGCAAGGTGGGAGCGCTCGCCTACGGCGTGTCGCAGGGCGCCAAGGACTGCTCGGCCGGTCAGGTCGCCAGCTTCGAGCGCTGGGGTGATGACCTGGGGGTCGAGGTCGGCTATCAGAACGACGACCTCGCCTACGGGCTCCCGAACGGCATCGCGCCGGAGGTGACGGCCATGAAGGATGCGGGCGTCGACGTGGTGTTCATGTGCACCGACGCCAACGCGGTGCTCACGCTGGAGCAGGAGCTCGAGCGGCAGGGCATGAGCGACGTCGTCGTCTTCATGCAGCAGTCGATCGGCGATCCGACGATCTTCGAGCGGGGCGGCTCGCTGATCGAGGGCAACGTCAGCTTCACCCTGAGCGTCCCCGGCTTCGCTCCGGGCGAGGCGGCTGCCACCTACAGCGAGTGGATCGCCAAGTCCGAGATCAGCGCGGACGAGATGGCCCACACCTACGCCGTCCAGGGCTGGCTGAACGCCGCGACGGCCTACGCGGGGCTCGTCGCCGCCGGTCCGGAGTTCGACCAGGCCGGCGTCGTGGCGGCCACCAACGGCATCGAGGACTTCACGGCGGACGGGCTGATGCCGCCCATGGACTGGGGTCGCCAGCACGAGCCCTGGACCGAGGACGACCCGTCCGCCAACGGCCCCGACCCGACGTGCGTCATCTTCGGAGAGGCCGTCGACGGCGAGTGGCGCCTCTTCGCAGAAGACCCTGCCAAGCCCTGGTCGTGCTGGGACGCGGAAGCGCTGACCGGCGACGTTCTCCCCGAGCCCGACCAGCTCGCCTTCGAGTAGCCCGAGCCGCTGAACCACACCGAACCACACCGAACCACACCGAACTGGGGATGGTTGATGGCCACATATGGCAATCGACCATCCCCAGTTCCGATTGGGGTTGGCTCGGTTGACACAAACGTTAGAAACGCCGTACGGTCCGTGCATGGCCCGCCGCTGCGACTTTCCCGTCTTCGATGCCGACAACCACCTGTACGAGACGCGCGATGCCTTCACCCGGCACCTGCCCGACAAGTACAAGGGCGCGGTCGACTACACGGAGGTGAACGGCCGCACGAAGATCATGATCAGAGGGGTCGTCAGCGAGTACATCCCCAACCCCACCTTCGACGTGGTGGCCCGGCCGGGCGCGCAGGAGGAGTACTTCCGGATCGGCAACCCCGAGGGGAAGTCGTACCGCGAGATCATCGGTGAGCCGATGCGGGCCATCCCGGCCTTCCGGGAGCCGGCGCCGCGCATCGAGCTGATGGACGAGCTCGGCGTCGACCGGGCGCTCATGTTCCCGACGCTGGCCAGCCTCCTCGAGGAGCGCCTGCGCGACGAGCCCGACACGATCCACGCCGTCATCCACTCCCTCAACGAGTGGATCCACGAGACCTGGAGCTTCGACTACGAGGGCCGCATCTACGCCACCCCGGTGATCTCGCTGCCCATCGTCGAGAAGGCGATCGAGGAGCTCGAGTGGTGCGTCGAGCGTGGCGCCAAGACGGTGCTCATCCGCCCCGCCCCGGTCCCCGGCTCGGATGGCTCCCGCTCGTTCGGGCTCGAGGAGTTCGATCCGTTCTGGCGGCGGGTCTGCGAGCTCGACATCCTCGTCTCGATGCACGCGTCCGACAGCGGCTACTCCCGCTACCAGGGCGACTGGACCGGCCCGCAGGAGATGCTGCCGTTCAAGCCCGACCCGTTCCGGGCCATGACGATGGGCCATCGCCCGATCGAGGACACGATGTCGGCGCTCGTGTGCCACGGCGTGTTCGCCCGCTTCCCGGAGCTGCGCATCGCGGCGATCGAGAACGGCGGCGAGTGGGTCGTGCCGTTCCTGCGCCAGCTCGGCGACGTGCACAAGAAGATGCCCCACGGCTTCGACGGCGACCCGATCGAGCAGTTCAAGCGCAACGTGTGGATCAGCCC
>DATCYI010000260.1:0-9692 GCA_036570385.1 Acidimicrobiales bacterium
CGCCGCCGGCCCCGCACGCCGAAGTAGCCGCTGCTGGTGCTGAACAGGGCGCCAGGGTGGTCGCTCGCCCTGGCCAGCTGGTCCTCGACCAGTGTCCAGCCGTCGGAGGAGAAGGAGAGGACGCCGTCGAGCACGGGCGCCTCCTACCCATTCGGGCCCCGTGGCGAGCCCGAGCGGACGCCTGGGTCCTGACCGTCGGATCCGGGTAGGGGCTGGCGGTGACCCGCCGACCCGACGACAGCGCGCCCCGCATCATCTCCCTGGGGAGCATCAACGCCGACTTCGCCGTCCGGGCCGAGGAGGTGCCCTCGGGACCGGGTGCGATCCTGGCCCACGACCTGCTGCGCACCTCCGGGGGCAAGGCGGCCAACGTCGCGGTGCTCGCGAGGCGCCTCGGTGCTCCGGCCAGCCTGTTGGCCTGTGTCGGCGACGACGACCTCGCCGACCAGGCGCTCGCCGGCCCGCGCGCCGAAGACGTCGACCTCACCGGTGTGCGGCGGCGGCCCGGCCCCACCGCCTACTCGAGCATCACGGTGCCGCGCGACGGAGCGAAGTCGATAGTGCTGGCGCTCAACGCCAACGACGAGTGGGCTGACGACGCCGATGCTGTGCGCGACGACGTCCGGGGTGCTCCAGCCGGAAGCGTCGTCGTGGTCGACCTAGAGGTGCCCGAGCTGCTCGCTCGCGCCGCGCTGGAGGCCGCGCGCGAGCAGAACCTCACAACGGTGCTCGACCCGGCCCCGCCGCAGCGCCTCGACGAGGAGCTCCTGGCGCTGGCCGACCACGTGATCCCCGACCACCAGGAGGCCGAGCAGCTCACTGACGTCGACACCGAGTCGATCGAAGGCGCCGAGCGGGCCGCCGCGCAGCTGCGAGAGCGCGGCGCCCGGACCGCGCACGTGAAGCTGGCCGATGGCGGCTGCGTCACCGCCTCACCCGAGGGCGTGTGGATCGTGGAGGCGCCGGATGACGTCGAGGTGGTCGATGCCACCGGGGCCGGCGACGCCTTCGCCGGCGGGCTCAGCTGGGCCCTGCTGATGGGCGAGCCGGTCGAGCGCGCAGCAGCGATCGCCGTGGCCGCGGCGACGTGCGCCGTCACCGCCTACGGGTCGCAGGAGTCGTACCCCTCGCTGGCTGCCCTGCGCTCGATGGCAGAGCGGGTGGTGGCTACCTCGAGAGGATCGTGACGGCGGCGGTGCCGGGCGCGCCATAGACCTGCGCGTAGCCGACGCGCGGGTCGCCGGGCACCTGGCGATCGCCGGCCTGGCCCCGCAGCTGGAGCACCAGCTCGTGCACCTGACGGAGCCCGGAGGCGCCGATCGGCTCGCCGTTGGCGATGAGCCCGCCGTCGGTGTTGATGGGCAGCGGGCCCCCGATCTCGGTGGCGCCGTCGGCGAGGAGCTTCTCCTGGTCGCCGTCGGCGCAGAAGCCGTTCTCGGCCATGTGGATCACCTCAGCGCCGGCGTCGGTGTCCTGCAGCTGGATCACGTCGACGTCTTCTGGCCCGATGCCCGCCGCCTCGTAGGCCGCACGCGACGCGAAGACGGTGGGGGCCGGCTCCTCCTCGATGGCGGCCCACGACGTGTTCACCTCGTAGGCGCCGTAGCTGCGGGTGCGGATCTCCGACGCCCGCACGAAGATCGGGTTGTCGGTGTAGCGGTCGGCGATCTCGGCCCGGCACATCACCAGCGCGGCGGCGCCCTCGTCGGGGGCGCAGAACATCATCGAGGTGAGCGGGTGGTTGAGCATCGGCGACGCGAGGATGTCCTCCTCCGACACCGGGTTGCGGCGGAACGCCTTCGGGTTGAGCGAGCCGTTGCGGTAGTTCTTGGCCGCCACCTTGGCGAGGGTCGCCGCCGTCACGCCGTGGTCGTGCATGTAGCGGTTGATCTTCATGCCGAAGAACTTGGTGGTGACGTACTGGCCGTTGTCGGCGTACCACGTGGGCATGTTGACGAGCGTGGGGTCGGCCTTGAACGAGCCGCGGGGGTGCTTGTCGAGCCCGACGGCGACGCCGATGTCGCCGATGCCGGCCCTCAGCGCGCTGGCCGTCTGCTGGATGGCGCTGGAGGCCGTGGCGCAGGCGTTGAACACGTTCATGAACGGGATGCCGGTGAGGCCGAGCAGGCCGGTGAGCGGATCGGTCTGCGCCGCCTCCCAGCTGCCGCCGAACGCGAACTGGATGTCGCGCCACTCCACGCCGGCGTCCTCGAGGGCCATCTGCACGGCGTCGGCCCCCATGTCGAAGGCCGACTTGTCGCCGAAGCGACCGAACGGGTGGAGGCCCACCCCGATGATGGCAACGTCTTCCATCGCTCGCTCCTCAGCTCTGGTCGCGGCCGGCGGCGACCGGCGCGAACTCGAAGGTCATGATCTCGTCACCGTCGGCGTCGACGTAGAAGGGCACCACCTGCAGCTCGACGTCCATGCCGAAGCGGAGCTTGTCGGGGTCGCTCTCGCTCAGCCGGGACTCGACCCTGACGACGTCGTCGAGCTCGACGAGGCCGACGCCGAAGGGCTCGAAGCTCTTGCCGGTCTCGTCGCCCGCGTAGGGCACGACGGGCGGGAAGCCCTGCGTGGTCCAGGCCACGAGGGTGCCCTGCCTCGGCAGCAGGAGCTCGGCCATCTCGCTGCGTCCGCAGCGCGGGCAGCGCGCCTGCACGGGGAAGGTCACGGCCGAGCAGCTGTCGCAGCGGCTGCCGATCAGCTGGGGTTCCTCAGACGGCCACGTGAAGATGTCCGCAAGCGGCTTCTGCATCGATCGTTCCTCCGGGTCTCCGGCTCGGGCAGCGGGATCGTACTGCAAGACCTCTAGAGGTTCCCGAGTGATTGCTCTAGAGGTTTACACCGTTTGGCCTGGTACGGTGCGCGGTCATGGTGAGCCCCTCGCACGCTACGCCCACGATGCCGGCCATGCCGCCCGAAGGTGCTCGCCTGGCCGCCGACCTGATCGACGTCGACCTCGCCGTGGGTGCGTCCTTCCGCGACCACATCCCGCACGAGGCGTTCGACGAGCTCCGCCGCCACGGTGGCATCGCCTGGCACGCCGAGCCGCCGGTGGCGGGGACGATGGGTGACAACCCGATGCTGCAGTTCGTCGACAGCCCGGGCTTCTGGGTGGTCACGTCGCACGAGCTGGTGAGCGAGGTCGACCGCGACCAGGAGCGCTTCTCCTCGGAGCTGGGCGGCACCTTCATCCCGTCGCTCGCCGAGGAGAGCTTGGCCCTGTTCCGCCAGATGATGCTGAACATGGACCACCCGCGGCACACGCGGCTGCGGCGGATCCTCCAGCCGGTGTTCACCCCGCGCTCGATCGAGCGCCTGCGCGAGTCGGTCACGCAGAACGCGCTCGACATCGGCGAGGCGCTGCACGGCGAGCTCGACCTCGTCACCGCGGTGTCGGCCGAGATGCCGCTGCGGGTGCTCGCCGACCTCTTCGGGATGCCCCGCGAGGACCGCCACCTCATCTTCGACTGGAGCAACGCGCTGCTGGGCGCCGACAACCCCTCGGCCGGGCAGCACGCCGACGAGGCGATGCTGGCGATGGCAGGGATGATGGCCTACGGCCAGGAGATGGCTGCCGACCGCAGGGCCGAGCCCCGTGACGACATCATCAGCCGGATCGTCAACGCCGAGGTCGACGGCGAGAAGCTCACCGACGAGGAGTTCCAGATGTTCTGGCTGCTTCTCGTGGTCGCCGGCAACGAGACCACTCGCAACGCTCTCAGCGGCGCGGTGGTGGCCCTCCAGGAGCACGATCGCTGGACCTGGTTGGCCGAGCACCCGGAGCACCTGCCGACGGCCGTCGACGAGCTGCTCCGCTACGTGTCGCCGGTGCAGCAGTTCCGCCGCACCGCCACCCGAGACATCGAGCTCGGCGACCAGCACGTGCGCGCCGGCGACAAGGTGGTCATGTGGTTCGGGGCCGCGAACCGCGACCCGTCTGTGTTCGCCGATCCCCACTCCCTCGACCTGCTCCGCGACCCGAACCCGCACCTGGCCTTCGGCATCGGGCCGCACTTCTGCCTGGGCTCGCACCTGGCCCGCCTCGAGATGTCGGAGATGCTGCGCCTCCTGCTCGAGCGCGCCCCCGACCTGCGCATCGCCGGCCGGCCTGAGCGGGCCGCCAACAACTTCATAAACGGCATCACCCGCCTCCCGATCACCGTCTGACGCGAGGCAATAGGTTCCATCTGTCGGGACTCGAGGCAATGAGCTCCGCATGTGGAACTCATTGCCTCAGGCTGGCGTCGGCGGAACCTATTGCCTCGGGAAATGCCGGTAGGTTGCACCGGCATCCAACGGACCGGAGAGGACATGGCGAAGCAGGCGAGCGGGCGGGGCACCAAGGCGGAGCGCAGCAAGCGACGTGAGAAGCCCCAGCAGATCGCCGACGAGCTGCGCCAGCTGATCGTCTCGGGCGAGCTCGACGAGGGCGACTCGCTGGGCAAGGAGACCGAGCTGATCGAGCGCTTCGGCGTGTCGCGGCCGTCGCTTCGCGAGGCCCTGCGCATCCTCGAGGCCGAGGGCCTCATCTCGGTGATGCGCGGCGTGCTCGGTGGTGTGGTCGTGCACCGACCCGACCAGCGCCAGACCGCCCGCACCGCGGCGCTCGTCCTCCAGGCCCGCAACGTGCCGCTGGCCGACGTGTTCGAGACGCGGACCATCATCGAGCCCGCCGCCGTGCGCGCCATCGCCTCGGCCCGTGGCCGCAAGGGCTCCGCCAAGCGCCTGCGGGAGCTGATCGACCAGCAGGAGCAGGCCCTCGACGATCCCGCGGCGTTCGGCACCGCCAACGCGGCGTTCCACGAAGCCCTCGTGGCGATGACCGGCAACGAGACGCTGATCATCCTCTACGAGATGGTCAACGAGGTCGTGGCCCGAGCCGTCACCGCGGTCAGCCAGGCCGCAGGAGCGGAGGAGGACAACGGGTCGACCGCCACGCGCCGGCGCGGCGTGCGCTCGCAGCGCCGCCTCGTCGAGCTGATCGAGGCTGGCGACGCCGACGCCGCCGAGGAGCACTGGCGCACCCACATGACAGTCGTCGGTCGGGTCCTGCTCGGCCAGAAGGCGCAGACCGTCGTCGACCTGATGGACCACTTCTGATGGTGGGCGAGCTCGAGGCTGACTGGCAGCGCCGCGTCGTCGGCCGGTCGCTGCGCACCGCGGCCGAGCGGTCCGTCGACCGAGGCCTCAGCCTCATCAACGCCGCGGTGAGCGTGATCCAGCGCTCCAACGGAGCGGACATCACGGTGCAGGAGGTCGCCGACGAGGCCGGTCAGTCGCTGCGCACGCTCTACCAGTACTTCGAGAGCAAGGACGACCTCCTCCTCGCCGTGTTCGAAGAGGCGATGCGCACCTACGCCAGCATGATCGAGCGGGCCACCAAGGAGCTCACCGACCCCCTCGACCGGCTCGCAGGAGCCATGCTCGCCGCGGTCCGCATGCCCGAGTTCAGCGACACCGCGCTCGAGCGGGGCATGGCGCGCCTGCGCCTCAAGCTCTCGGAGGTCGCGCCCGACCGGGTCGCCCAGGCCCAGTCGGCGGTCGCCGACCTCGTACGCGAAGCAGTCGAGGCCGCCGCAGAGGCCGGGCGCGTCGTGGTCGCAGACGCCAGCGCCGCCACCTTCGTGCTCGTGTCAATGAACAGCACCTACATCACCGCTGAGGCCCTCGGCAACGACGTGGGGGCGCGCCGGCCCGACCGGCACTCGCTCATCTTGTTCTGCCTCCGGGGCTTGGGGGCCGACGTCGACGAAGCGTGGGTAGCCGACGTGGAAGACCGGCTGGTGCTCCCCAAGGGCAAAGGCCGCGGCCTCGGCCCGGGCCCCCGAGCGAAGCGGGCACCCCGCAAGAGCAAGGACTCGGGTCCTTCGGCCTCCTGATCAGCGGACGGCGGTGACGGGCACGTTCGCGTAGCCGGCCACGTTCGACATGTTGACCCGCTGCAGACCGGCCACGTCGACCTCGAGGCGCTGGTAGCGCTTGGTCAGCTCCTCGATGGCGATGCGGCTCTCCATGCGGGCCAGCGCCGCGCCGAGGCAGCTGTGGACGCCGTGGCCGAAGCCGATGGCCACCGCCGGCGGACGCTCGACGTCGAAGTCGTCGGCTCGCTCGAAGGCGCGAGGGTCGCGGGTGGCGGCGCCGGTGAGCAGCAGGACCGGGTAGCCGGCCGGGATCGTGCCGCCCTCGAAGGTGCGCTCCTCGTGGGAGAAGCGGCCCTGGTACTGCGACGGCGGGTGGTAGCGGAGGATCTCCTCCACCGCGCCGGGAAGCGTCCCAGCGTCGTCGGCGACCTTCTTCCACTGGTCGGGGTGGGCGTCGAAGAGCACCACCGCGTTGCCGATGAGCTTCGTGACGGTCTCGGCGCCCGCCCCACCGAGCAGCGTGGCGAAGCCGGCGATCTCGTTGTCCGTGAGCTGCGTCTCCCCACCGTCGCCGCGGTCCACCGTCACCTGGGTGAGGCGGGTGAGCATGTCGTCGGTCGGGTTGGCGCGCTTCTCCTGCGTGAGGGCTTCGAAGTAGCCGGCCATCTCCAGCACCGCGCCCTGGCCCTCGGGCGTCGGGTCGAGCTCGCCCGGCTCGCGGTGCAGGGTGAGGTCGAGCCAGTGGCGGATCTGCTGGCGCTCGCCGGCCGGCACCCCGACCATCCGGGAGATGATCTCCACGGGGAACAGCGCCGAGAAGTCGGCGACGGCGTCGAAGGTGTCGCGCTCCGCCAGCTCGTCGAGGAAGCCGCAGATCACCTCGCGGATCATCGGCTCGAGTGCGCTGACCGCTCTGGGCGTGAACACGCGGCTGACGAGGGCTCGGAAGCGGTCGTGCTCGGGCGGGTCCATCATGATGATGAGCCCCAGCGCCCGGATCATCTCGGGATCCTTGGTGAGGGTCGACAGGTCGACGCCGTGCGCGCTCGAGAGTCCCTTCCAGTCGCGGTGGGCGGTCACCACGTCGTCGAAGCGGGACAGCGCGTAGAAGCCGTAGCGCTCGCTGAAGTACACCGGGGCCTCGTCACGCAGCCGCCGGTACACCTCGGTGGGGTCGTTGAAGTACTCGGGCGAGAAGGGGTCGAACTCCACCTCGGTCACCGTCACGGGTGCCTCCTAGGAAAGTCACGTGCGCGGGAGTGGAAAGCTCCGCTGTAGCGATGACGTTAGCGTCAGTCCGCGGCGGCGGACAGCGAGCGGCCGGTGATCCGGGCCGGGAGCCGCAGGCGCCCGCCGATCGAGTCGTACCAGCCGGGGGCTACATCCGCGCCGAGGCCCTGCAAGCAGAACCCGGCCAGCATCTCGGCGTCGGGCGGGTGGACGCCGACGTCGTTGCCGAGGGTGCTGGAGGTGGTCGAGGCGCTGTTGAGCGACATCAGCAGGTAGGTCATGGCTTCGGGCTCCGACGTGTCGATGGCGCCGGCCGCAGCGGCCGCCTCGACCAGGCCCCGCACGAGCTCGACCACCGGCGCCCGCGAGCGTCCGACCAGGTGGGGCTCGACCTCCGCGAGCTTGAGCCGCAGCCTGGCCAGCCCGCTGTTCACGCCGGCTCCGCTGAGCTCGGGCAGGCGGGCGACGGTGATCAGCGCACCGGCCAGGCGCTCCATCGGGTCGTCGAGGTCGGCGATGGCGCGCTCGACCATGCGCGCGTAGGTCGACATCGCCTCCTCGAACACGGCCAGGAGGAGGTCGTCCTTGCTCTCGAAGTACTGGTAGAGCGTGCGCAGCGACTGCCCGGCCTCATCCGCGATGTCCTGCACGGTGAAGGTGTCGCCACCGGAGCGCTCGAGCAGCGCGGTGGCGGCCCGGATCAGCGTCGACCCGCGGTCGATGGAGCGAGCGCGCGCGGTGCGCAGCGAGCGGCTCACGACCCGCCGCTGCCAGTCCGCGGCAGGGCCTTCGAGCGCGCCGGTGGTCTCGGACATCCGGCCCGATCAGGCGGCGATCAGCGAGCGGAGGTTGGACGACATGATCCGCTCGACGTCGGCGCTCGGGAGGTCGCTGACCTCCTGGTGCCACGCGACCGGGTCGTCGAGGCCCTCGGGGTGCGGGTAGTCGGAGCCGAAGCAGACCCGCTCGGCGCCGACGATGTCGATCAGCCCGTGGACCGAGTCCTCCCAGAAGGGGTTCACCCAGACGTTGCGGGCGAACACCTCGCGGGGGTTCTCGTCGAACAGGTTGGGCATCTTCTTGTAGGTCATCTCCAGGTTGCGCACCAGGTGACCCACCCAGCTGCCGCCGTTCTCG
The DNA here is from genome assembly GCA_036570385.1 of Acidimicrobiales bacterium. Classification (GTDB taxonomy): domain Bacteria; phylum Actinomycetota; class Acidimicrobiia; order Acidimicrobiales; family VFJN01; genus VFJN01. The sequence continues at coordinate 8,235 of DATCYI010000260.1, forward strand.
ACGCTGATGAGCTTCACGCCGGGGAAGCGGGTGAGCATGCCGTGGCAGATCGCCGACGCGAGCGTGTCCTGGATGGCCCGACCGTCGTCGGCCACCGCGGCGAAGGTCTGCGGCCGGAAGGCAACCCACTCGCCGTCGGTGCCCTCCCACGTGTTGAGGTAGCGCTGGTAGCCGCTGTCGGAGGCGTGCAGCGCGACGAGGAGGCCGGACTCCTGGATCCGCGCCCAGAACGGGTCGAACTCGGGCAGGAACGGCGACCGCGTGCCCCGTAGGCCGCTGACCGGGGCGGGGCGCAGGAGCACCGCCCTGGCGCCGCGGTCGATGAGCCGCTCGAGCTCGGCGATGCCCTCGTCGAGCACGCATGGGTTCACGACAGGCGTGGCGAAGATGCGGCCCTCGTAGTCGTAGCGCCACTCGTCGTAGAGCCACTCGTTGAACGCGCGCAGCGCCACCTGGGTGAGCGCCGGGTCGTCGAGCAGGCGCTCCTCGATGAGGCTGGCCAGCGTCGGGAACATGAGGCTGGCCTGGATGCCCTGCTCGTCGAGCAGCTCGAGGCGGGCGTCGGGGCGCCGGAACGCGGGGATGCAGCGCATCGGCTCGCCGGTGAGCTCCCGCAGGGTCTTGCCCTCGGGGTTGTTGCCCGCGAAGTAGTCCATGTGGGCGCCGGGCTTGGCGACCACCTCGAAGGTCGGGTTCGGGATGTACTCCGTGATCCGGTCGCGAACGACGAGCTTCTTGCGGCCGTTGATCTCCACGAACCTGAACAGCTTCGAGTGGGACTCGGGCAGGTGGCGGGTGAGCGCGTCCTCCGCCTCGTAGAGGTGGTTGTCGGCGTCGTACACCGGGAAGTCGAGGCGCATCGGGCCCTCCAGGGGGGTCTCAGTACCGGTTCCGGACACGGTAGTCGCGCTGTACGAAAATGTGCAGTGGGACTATGGTCCGGTGCTCGTGGACCTCGCCCTCAGCGACGAACAGCAAGCACTCGTCTCCTCCTTCGAGCAGCTCCTCCTCAAGGGCGCCTCGCCTGAGCAGGTGCGCTCCGCCGAGCCCACGGGCTTCGACGAGGCGCTGTGGGGCACCCTCACCGACACCGGCGCGGTGGTGATGGCCGTGGGTGAGGAGCAGGGCGGTTGGGGGGCGTCGCTGCTCGACCTGTCGCTGGTCGCGGAGCAGCTCGGTCGCCGGGCCGCGCCGGCTCCCCTCATCGAGGCCCAGGTGGCGGCTCGGCTGCTCGCCTCGGTGGCACCGCAGGCGCTCGACCCCGTGCTCGAGGGCGAGGTGCTCACGCTCAGCCTGCACCCGCCGGTCGGGGGCGTGGCCCGGCTGGTGCCCGCGGGAGCGGTGGCCACCTCCACCCTGGTGCTCGACGGTGATCGCCTTCTGCTCGTGCCGATCTCCGACGACGACCGCCAGCCGGTGCGCAACCTCGCGTCAGCGCCCCTGGCCGACGTCTCCGTG
>DATCYI010000261.1:0-2640 GCA_036570385.1 Acidimicrobiales bacterium
CATCGCAGCGGCCGCAGGCCAGCACGCCCGGCATCCCCCACTCGGCCGGCGACTCAGCGGCCTGGTGTCCATGCAGCAGGTCGAGCAGCCGCCGGCGGCGCTCCCGGAACACCGGCGCCAGATCGCTCAGGGGGAACCTGACGTGGCGGCCGTTGCCGAGCAGCAGCTCGACGTCGTCGGTCAGCGGGATCCCTGCTGCCGCGAGCTGATCGGCGTACGCCGCGAGCTGGAGAAGGGCCTTCGGCCGCTCGTGCCGGGAGAGCTTTGCGTCGCAGACGCGGTAGGCGTCGTCGTCGCGGATGAGGAAGTCGGCGAACCCGTGGAAGCTGCCGTCGAAGAACGCCGCCTGGCAGACCAGGTCGGCGCCGGCCTCGAGCGCCTCGAGGGTCTGGTCGCGGCGCTCGGCCAGGATCGCGGCCGTGTAGGGCTTGGGGTAGTCGATGAGGCAGACGCCGCGGCCCGTCGCCACGTCATACGGCGCCAGACTCTTGCTGAGCCGGGTCAGCTCGCGGGCTTCGTGCTCGAGGCCGATCTCGGCGATGCGGTCCATGAGGGGGTCGGCGGCAGCTTCGGGTGCGGGGATCCGTCCGAGCTTCACGTCGAGCTGACGGAGCAGTGCGAACTCGCACTCCGCTGCCCTGGTGAGGTCACTGGCAGACCACAGGATGTCGTTGTTCGACACGATCATCGGACTTCCCTTCGCTGGACTCAGACTGTAGTTACGCCGACCGACATCCACAGAGGTTCGCTCCGACAGGAGCCCGGCTCGACGTAGCCGTGCGATCACCCGATCAGGACTTGGCCAGGTGCAGGATCTAGTCATGACCATCGGAGTGCACAACCTGGCGTGGCAGTCATGGTTCGACAGCCACGCGGTCAGCAGGTCAGTCAGCCCGGGTTACGGAGTCCCGGACACTCCCGTCGCCTGCGGATAGCATCGCTCGGGGACACCCCCATCCTTCGCGGGGCTTCGGGGCTCTCCTTGCCCACGCTTCAGCCCTGATCCACCGGCCGGGTTTCGGGATGGTCGATTCTCGTGATTTCGGAATGCGTGCGGATTGTGGGTAGGGGCGGGCCACCGGTCTGCCCGGCTCTTCCACTGTGAGTCCTCGGATCGTGCCCGCGGGGGCTGGTGGTCAGATCGTGGCTGTTGCCGGTGGGCCGGTGGCTGCGGTGAACGCGGTCTGCCAGTCCTGGGCCCAGGGCCAGTCGCGGGGAAGGTGCAGTACGAGGCGGCGTCCGGTGGCCGCGATCCGGGCGGGCACGTTGATCAGTCTGGTGCGCACGCTGGCCCACCTGGCTCGGGCACGACCTGGTGCGCCGAGCGCGTCGACGGCGCGGGCGATGTTGAAGGCCATCGCCGCGCAGGCGACCCAGGCGGCGTTGGCCGCATACGAGCCAGAGGGGAGGTGTGCCAACGGACCGTCCTTGAACTCGGCGATGACCTGCTCGATGACCGCGTGGTCACGGTGACGTTCGTCGGCCTCGACGGTGGACAGGGTCGAGTTCGTGATGAACCCATGATGCCGGTAGGTCGCGAACAGCTCGCCCTGCTCGGTGCCATCAGAGGCCAACGGTTGGAGCCGCTTGACCCGACGCACCACCAGCCGGCAGGTGACATGTTCGGCCCTGCGTCGGCCGGTGAACGCGGTGAAGTCGATCTCGGCGACCTCGGCGTCGGAGACCCAGCGGCCTTCGGATTCCTCCCAGATCGCGTGGGGGTACTTGATCGGGGACCAGGCGTCTTCCTCGATGCTGGCGATCGCGGCCTTGACCGTTGGGGTCATCCGCGCGGTCACGCTGAACCAGGCGTGGTGGCGGATCGCGGTGCCCACGAATGCCCACCCGTAGTAGGCCGAGTCGGCGCGGCACATGATCTGCCCCGAGACCCCGGCTGCTCGGGCGGCACCGATGGCTTGGGCCAGTATCCGCCCGGCCCCGGCCGCCGAGCCGGTGTTCCCTCGCCGTAGCCGGGCCCCGGCGATCACCGGCGCCGCGGTCGGGGTCGAGACCGCCGCGATCTGGACGTTGAGTCCCCGCACGTGGGTGTAGCCGTAGGAGGCGGCCTGCTTGGCATACCCGTGGACCTCCCGGACGGTGTCATCGACATCGATGAACCCGACCCCACCGGAGCCGCCGCCGGGCAACAGCCGCGGCACCCGGTCGGCCAGTCCCGCCAGCAGCCCACGGCCGGCGGCGTCGAGCTGCTGGACGTGTCCGTGAGTAAACGAGCGCAGGAACGTGCCCAACGTCGAGGGGGCCCGCACGCCCGCGAACAGCCGTGGCATCCCGCCGTGGCGCAACACGTCCAGGTCGTCGATGCTGTCGGCTCCGGTGAGCATCCCCGCAATCACGCTGGTTGCCTTGACCGTCGCGTTCGGCGAGTTCACCGTCAACTTCGCATCCAGCAGGTCGTGCAGGCCCGCGGACTCGGCCAGCAGCATCGCCGGAACCAGGCCCGCGGTCGACACCAGGTTCGGGTCATCGAAAACTGGCTTGATGTTGTGAGAAGGTCTCACTTACGAGGTGCTCCTTGTTTGGGTTGCGAATCGTTGTCTGCTAACTCCGATTCTCCAACCCAGCAAGGGCATTCTCGTTCTACGCCACGCTCACAACCCCAACCTCATCGGTGGATCAGGG
>DATCYI010000262.1:0-2230 GCA_036570385.1 Acidimicrobiales bacterium
GCCGAGGAGGACGCCCGCAAGGTGCCCGTCCGCCTGCTCGGCCCGCTCGTCACCTGCGTCCTCCCTGCCTTCGCCCTGCTCACCGTGGTGCCCCTCCTCGTCGCATCGCTGCAGGCCATCCCGCGCTGAGCGGACTCGCCCCGACCGGCGTCGAGCCGGTGCGGCGCCCTCGGGCCCAGCCCCGCACGAACCACATCTCCACATGGAGGCAGAAATGCTGAGAACCCTCGTAGCCCTTCAGGTCGTCGCCCTCGCGGCGACCGATCGCATCACCGACCGTCTCGCCCAGCGGATGCGAGGCGACGCCGGCCAGTCCACAGCCGAGTACGCGCTCGTCCTCGTCGGCGCGGCGGCGGTGGCGGCGCTCGTCATCGCGTGGGCCACCAAGACCGACAAGGTGTCGAAGCTGTTGAACTCCGTCATCGACGCTGTGATGTCGAAGGTCGCGTGATGGGGCAGCGGCGCGGATCCAGGCGGTGGCAGGCGCAGGGCGGGCAAGCGTCCGTCGAGCTCGCCCTGCTGCTGCCCGTGGTCGTGTTCCTCCTCCTGGCCGTCCTCCAGGTGGGGCTGCTCGCCCGCGACCTCGTGCTTGTCACCCATGCCTCGCGCGAGGCGGCCCGCGCCGCTGCCACCGACCCAGACCCCACCGCGGCCGAGGCTGCGGCCGGCGAGTCGAGCGGCCTCATCGAGGACCGGCTCCGGGTGAAGGCTTCCGGCCGAGGGGAGGCCGGCAGCCGGGTGACGGTGACCGTCACCTACCGCGCGCCCACCGACGTGCCGCTGGTCGGGGCGCTGCTTGCTGACCGGACGATCTCCGCGACCACCACGATGCGGGTCGAGGGTCCCTGAGACAGGCTTGCGCAACCTCCTCGCCACGTTCTGAAAGGGACATTTGGGATGTTGGGGCACGAGCCGGCTGAGATTCCCCGCCACCTGCCGTCGCGTGGGAGGATCGGACCCGCAGCTCAGCGAACCGACACGCAGCGGAGTCGGACGACCACCAGCGAGGCTGGCGGGCGGCAAGGCTCTGCTGAGCCACCAGTGAACGTCGAGGGGTCGTAGACGCCCTCGGGAAGGACGAAGATGCTCAGGCGGACGATCGCACTACTGGCCACCACCGCGGTGCTGGCCCTCGCAGCCCCCTCTCCGGCAGGCGCCGAAGCGCCCCCGCTCGGCGACTACGCCGCAGGCGGCTCGGCCACGGCTCTGGTGCTGACGCTGCTCGGTCAGGAGCTCGCCGTCTCCGACACGAGCGCGGCCATCAGCTCTGTCGGCCCGGAGGCCGCCGCCGACGGCGCTGCCCTCCTGCTGGCCGGCACCCCCGTGCCCGGCGCGGCGCCCTCGAAGGCGCCTGGCGGCGCCGGCGAGAACCAGGTCTGCGCCGCTGAGGCCGACCTCGACGAGCTCTCTGGCGGCGCCCTGTCCGCCCTGGGCCTCGGCCTCGGCTGCGTCAACACCTCCGCTGCGATCGTCGACGGCGGGCCCACCGCCGAGTCGTCCTCCGGAGAGCTGGTCATCGAGCTCACCGGCCCCGCCGGGTCCGTGCTCGAGCCGATCCTGACCCCGCTGTTCGACACGCTGCCGCAGGTCACCGACCCGCTGCTCGACGCCCTCGAGCCGATCCTCGGCCCGATCACCGATGCCACCGGCATCGACCTCCCGCAGATCCTCGACGACCTGCTCGCCAACGTTCAGGACGAGACCTTCGTCCTGGCCCAGATCGTCGTCGCTCCCACCGCCAGCCAGGCCAGCGCCGACGCTGCCGATGGCGTGGTCGGGCGAGCCGGCGCGAACGGCGTCACCATCAACCTCCTGCCGGGCATCGCCGCCACGCTCGAAGACCTCGGCCTCGGCATCGCCCCCAGCGCCGAGCCGCTCGTCTCCGTCAAGCTCGGCCAGTCCTACGCCGAGGTCGTCCGCGACCCGGTCACCGGTGCGGCCAAGGCTGACGCCAGCGCGGCTCAGCTCCTCTCGATCGACGTCAACGACACGCTGGGCATCCTGCAGGAGCTCACCGGTCAGCTCACCGGCGTCCTCGACACCCTCGCCGTCGACCAGCTCGCCTGCAGCGGCGCCAACCCGCTCGCCGACGTCGTCTGCATCGAGCTCGGCTCGGTCACCGAGCTCAGCGACGCCGACCTCAAGGCCCGGGGCCTCGACTTCGGCGCCGGCACCGTGGGCCGGGCGGCCAGCGCAGCGAACATCCAGATCCTGCCGGTCCTGGCCGACG
>DATCYI010000263.1:0-3133 GCA_036570385.1 Acidimicrobiales bacterium
CCTGACCGACCACCCGCCCCCGATGTCACGCTTCTGCCGTTGTGGGCGGCGGCGAGGCGGGCCCCCGCGCTCGGCGCCGCCACGCCTGCTCCCGGGCGCCCTCGACCAGAGGTTGGGGGCATGGGTGCTGGGTGGGCGTGCACTGGTGCCCCCAACCTGATTGGTGGTGGAGGTCGGGGGCATGGGGGCCGGCTGGACGTGCACTAGTGCCCCCAACCTCCGGACAGAAGGGCGGCGGCGAGGCGGGCCCTCGCGCTCGGTGCTGCCACGCCTGCTCCCGGGCGCCTTCGACTAGAGGTTGGGGGCATGGGTGCTGGCTGGGGGTGCACTGGTGCCCCCAACCTGTTTGGTCGGGGTGGTTGGGGGCATGGGTGCTGCTTGGGCGTGCACTGGTGCCCCCAACCTGTGCGGTCGGGAGGTTGGGGGCATGGGTGCTGGGTGGGCGTGCACTGGTGCCCCCAACCTGTTTGGTCGGGGAGGTTGGGGGCGTGGGTGCTGCTTGGGCGTGCACTGGTGCCCCGAACCTGATTGGTCGGGGAGGTTGGCGGCCTGCCCGCCGCGGCCGCGGCCGCGGCTCGAGGGGCTAGGGCTCGCGGACGACGGGCTGGTTGGCGTTGGCGCCGGGCCAGTCGCCGACCGGGCTCGCTCCGCCGTAGGCCCGCAGGTCGTCGGTGGTGCGGACCGTGCCACTGGCGTCGCGGAAGGCGAACGCGCCGAGCTGGCGGGCGCTCATGAAGTCGGCGCGCCACGGGAGCTGGTCGGCGGCGCCGGGTTCGCTGATGGGGGCCTCGAGCAGCTGCGTCGCCGCCACGGCGCGACGCTCGGCGGTCGGCGCCGTGTACCGCTCGATCCAGGCGAACGTGTAGGCGTCGGCCAGGCGGACGCCGTAGGTGGTCGACGGCAGGATGTAGGGCACGTCCACCCACTCGAGGTGGGTGCCGCCCCGCACCGCCAGGCTGTACGAGGCCAGCCCCGCAGCACGCCAGGCCCGGTAGGGAGCCAGACCGGCGTCGGGGTCGGGCGCCTCGGGGGCGGGCACGGGGTTGAGGAAGTAGCCGTCGGCCCGCTGATCCATCGCCGGCACGACGGGCGTGACGCCCGAAGCCGAGAGACCGTCCCAGGCGACGACCGCCTTGATCGGGAACGACCGCCCCGTGCAGACGGGCAGGCTCCGCCACAGGTCGGCGGCGCCGGCGCACTGCTGGACGACAGAGTTGGCCCGAGCGCCGAGCGAGTGCCCGGCGAGGGCGAGGCGGCTCCGGTCGAGCTGGGCCGCGAGCGGGTTGGCCCACGCGAGGGTCCCGTCGGCGGCGGAGCGCGCTGCGGCCACGTCGCCGTCGGTCCAGCCGCCCGGCACGTAGGGGTCGGCGGGCGTCGAGTACAGGAACCGCAGCGCATCGACGGTGCCGTCGACGAAGTTCGCCTCCTGCTGGAACGGGAAGCCGTCGCTGGTCGGCACGGCATCGCCGGGTGCGTGGCCGAACGTCTCGCTCTCGCCCTGCCCCTGGGCATCGAAGGTGAGCACCTGGTAGCCGGCCTGCGCCAGGGTGCGGGCCGCCCAGAAGTACATGTGCTGCGTGCCCTGGATCGAGCCGGGCGTGATGACCACCGCGGGGTGCGGCCCGGGCTTGCCGTTCGACCACAGGCGCCCGGTGAGCTTGGCGCCGGTGCGCGACAGGAACGACACGGTGAGGGGCGTCATCGAGCGGTGCTCGAGCGGATCGCCGATGGCGCCTCCCGGCAGGAGTTGTCCGAGGGTGGCGTAGACCCGTCCCCGGGGAGCGTCGGCGACCTGCCGGCCCAGGTTGGTCAGGAACGTCTCCGCCGCGGCTGGAGCGAACGCCGCCGCGTACTCAGGGTCGAGCAGCGACGCGACCTGGCGACCGCTCGCCAGCGCACGACTGACGTTGTCGATGTCGTGCTGCAGGTACGCCGGGTCGCTGTAGTCGTCGGCCCGTGCGCCCGGGAGAGGTGCGGCAAGCGCTACGAGCACGAGCACGGCGATCGACAGCAGGCGTGAGCGGCGGCGCATGCCGCCTGGGTTCGTTGCCCGGGCCCTCTGCGCCTGCCCGCCGCCATGTGGGGATGTCGTGCCGGAGGTGCTGGCGCGGGCTCGTAGCATCGGCCCCGTGACCGTGTACCTGGTGGGCGCTGGGCCCGGCGACCCTGGCCTGCTCACGGTGCGCGGCGCCGAGCTGCTCGCCGCGGCCGACGTCGTCGTCTACGACCGGCTGTCCGTCGAGGCGCTCCTCGACCTCGCGCCGGCTGGCGCCGAGCGGATCAGCGTCGGCAAGGCCCCCGGTCAGGTCACCATGGCCCAGGACGACATCAACTCCCTCCTGGTCGAGCGGGGGCGCAGCGGCGGGACGGTGGTGCGGCTCAAGGGCGGCGACCCTTTCGTGTTCGCGAGAGGCGGCGAGGAGGCCCGCGCCCTGGCCGACGCCGGCGTGCCCTACGAGATCGTGCCGGGCATCACGTCAGCCATCGCTGCGCCGGCGTACGCGGGCATCCCGGTCACGCTGCGCCACAGCTCCACCTCGTTCACGGTCGTGACGGGCCACGAGGACCCCTCGGTGGGGGAGGAGGGCACCGTCGACTGGCGGGCGGTCGCCGCCGTCGGAGGCACGATCGTGATCCTCATGGGCGTGGCCCGCATCGGTCGCATCGCCGAGCAGCTGATGGCGGCCGGCCGGTCGCCCGACACCCCGGCTGCGGCCGTGCGCTGGGGCACCCGTCCCGAGCAGCACACCATCCGCGCCACCCTCGGCACCATCGCCGACCAGCCGCTGCGCTCGCCATCGGTGATCGTCATCGGCGAGGTGGCCGCGGTCGACCTCGACTGGTTCGAGAGCCGCCCGCTGCTCGGTCGCCGCGTCCTGGTGACGCGCACCCGCACGCAGGCCTCCGAGCTGGTGGCGGAGCTGCGGGCGGCCGGCGCCCACCCGATCGAGGTGCCGGTGATCGAGGTGGTCGACCCGCTCGACGGCGGCGCATCGCTGCGGGCTGCGACCAAGGATCTGGCGACCTACGACTGGGTCGTGCTCACGTCACCGAACGGGGCGGAGCGGCTGCTGGCCGCGGTCGACGACGAGGGCGGCGACGCCCGGACGTTCGGCTCGGCCAAGGTCGCAGC
>DATCYI010000264.1:0-5690 GCA_036570385.1 Acidimicrobiales bacterium
GGCTCGAGGCCGGCCACGACGGCTCGGAACTGCTCCTGGATCAGGGTCACCCTTCGATGGTGCCACGACCAGCGGTGCTTGCGGCCCGCGCCCGGTGCTTACCCGCCAGGTAATCGTGCTCGGCACCAACGACCCGCAGTCTGTCCTCAACGACCCACCACCTGACCCTTGGAGGCGAGATGACGACCATCACCGCGAACCGACCCACCCACCCTCACCACACGCCCGAGATGGCGACGCTGCGCCGCGTCTTCCGCCTCGACGTGGCGCTGTGCGCCACGTCCGGCGTGGTGCTCGTCGCGGCAGCCGGAGCGCTGGCGGACCTCGTCGACATGGATGGCGGGGGCCCCATCGCCGCCGCCGGCTCGTTCCTCATGGTGCTCGCCGGCGCACTGGCGTGGCTGGCCCAGGCCCGCGCCAAGACCGTGCTCGCGCTGAGCGTCCCGAGTGCAGCCGGCGACCTCGCGTGGAGCGCCGGCTCCGTGATGGTCGCAGCCACCGTCACGATGAACGGGCTCGGCCAGGTCCTGGTGCTCGCCCAAGCCGCCGCCATCACCTGCATGGCCGTCGCCAAGCTCACCGCTCGCCGTGCCGCAGCACGCGGCATCATCGGCGCATGAGCGACGCTGACCTCCCCACCTCCACCGACGACCCGGCCGCACTGGTGGCCACGATGCCCTTCGCCGTGCACGCGAGAGTGGCGATCGACGAGGCGAGCAAGGACTCCGTCGTCGGCCACGTCGACTGGGCGCCCGAGCTCTGCACCATCGGCGGGATCCTCCACGGCGGCGCGCTCATGACCCTCGCCGACTCGCTCGGAGCCGTCGCCGCCTTCCTGCACCTGCCGGAGGGAGCCAGCACCGCGACGGTCTCCTCGAACACGGTCCTCATGCGACCGGCGAGCAAGGGGCGGGTGACGGGCACGGCCACGGTCATCAACGCCCGCCGGCGCTTCATCACCGTCCAGACCGAGCTGGCTGACGAGGCCGGCAAGCCCATCTCCAGCACCACCCAGGTCCAGGCCGTGATCGCCACCTAGCGGGAGCCAAGCGACGCCCGCAGCAAGCGACAGAGCAGATCAGTCGTCGAGCTTGAGGGCGGCGATGAACGCCTCTTGGGGGACCTCGACGCGGCCGATGTTCTTCATCCGCTTCTTGCCCTCCTTCTGCTTCTCGAGCAGCTTGCGCTTGCGGGTGATGTCGCCGCCATAGCACTTGGCCAGCACGTCCTTGCGCTTGGCCTTGACCGTCTCGCGGCTGATGATCTTGCCGCCGATGGCCGCCTGGATCGGCACGTCGAACATCTGCCGGGGGATCAGCTCCTTGAGCTTCTCGGAGATGCGACGCCCGTAGTCCTGGGCCTTGTCGCGGTGCAGGATCGTGGAGAAGGCGTCGGCCGGCTCGCTGTTGAGCAGCACGTCGACCTTTACGAGGTCGGAGGTGGCGTAGCCGGCGTCCTCGTAGTCGAGCGACGCGTAGCCCTGCGTGCGGCTCTTCAGCTGGTCGAAGAAGTCGCGCACGACCTCGGCCAGGGGGATCTTGTAGACGAGCTCCATCCGCTCCGGGGATAGGTACTCGAGCTTGATCATCTCGCCCCGGCGGGTCTGGCAGAGGTCCATGATCGTGCCCGTGTAGTCCTTGGGCGTGAGGAGCGTGCACGTGAGCATCGGCTCCGTGATCTCCTCGATCTCGGCCATCGACGGCAGATCCGCGGGGTTGTGCACCTCGAGGACCGTGCCGTCGGTCTTGCGGACCAGATAGGCCACCGACGGCGCGGTGGCGATCAGGTCGAGGTTGAACTCCCGGACCAGCCGCTCCCGGATGATCTCCATGTGGAGCAGGCCGAGGAACCCGCAGCGGAACCCGAAGCCGAGGGCACCGGACGTCTCGGGCTCGTATGTGTAGCTGGCGTCGTTGAGGCCGAGCTTCTCCAGCGCGTCGCGCAGGTCCGAGAACTGGTCGCCGTCGATCGGGTAGAGCCCGCAGAACACCATCGGCTTGGGGTCGCGGTAGCCCTCGAGGGGCGCGTCGGCCTGGCGGGACGCCTCGGTGACGGTCTCACCGGAGCGGGCCTCGCGCACGTCCTTGATGCCGGAGATGAGGTAGCCGGTCTCGCCGGGACCCAGCGCCTTCACCGGGGTGTGATCCGGGCGGCGAACGCCGACCTCGGCTGCCTCATGGGTGGCGGCCGCCTGCATGAAGCGCAGCTTGGTGCCAGTGCTCAGGACTCCGTTCATGACCCGGACCGAGGAGACGACGCCGCGGTAGGCGTCGTAGTAGGAGTCGAAGATCAGGGCCTGCAGCGGCTCCTTGGCGTCGCCGGTCGGGGCGGGGATGCGCTCGACGACGGCATCGAGCAGCTCGTCGACGCCGGCGCCGCTCTTGGCGCTGATCCGCAGGATCTGATCCGCCGGGATGCCGAGCACCTGCTCGATCTCGGCCGCGCAGCGGTCGGGGTCGGCGGCCGGCAGGTCGATCTTGTTCATGCAGGCCACGATCTCGAGGTCGTTCTCGAGGGCGAGGTAGCAGTTGGCCAGCGTTTGCGCCTCGATGCCCTGGGCCGCGTCGACGAGGAGGATCACGCCCTCGCAGGCGGCGAGGGACCGGGACACCTCGTAGCCGAAGTCGACGTGACCTGGCGTGTCGATCAGGTTGATGACGTGGTCACGCCAGTCGAGCCGCACCGACTGGAGCTTGATGGTGATGCCCCGCTCGCGCTCGAGGTCCATCGTGTCGAGGTACTGGGCCCGCATCTCGCGGGGGTCGACGGCGCCGCACAGCTCGAGGATGCGGTCCGCGAGCGTGCTCTTGCCGTGGTCGACGTGCGCCACGATCGATAGGTTGCGGAGGCGATCGAGTTCCATTGGGCTCCTGGGGGGATCCTGAACGCTACCGGCGCACAGGGATGTGACGCGAACCGGCCCCTCTGGGTAGGCTCTCCCGGTTCGATCCCGAAGCCAGAGGACCCATGGCCAACATCAAGAGCCAGATCAAGCGCAACCGCCAGACCATCAAGCGCACCGAGCGCAACAAGGCCGTTCGCAGCGAGATGAAGACGCGCACGAAGAGCGCCACCGCCGGCATCGCCGCCGGTGCGGAGAACACCGCCGAGCTGCTCAGCGTCGCCGCCAAGAAGATCGACAAGGCCGCCGTGAAGGGCGTCATCCACAAGAACGCTGCGGCTCGCCGCAAGTCGCGCCTCATGAAGAAGGCCAACGCGGCTGCCAACGCCGCCGACTGACGCTTCAGATCTAGAGCTTTGATCGTGCCGGGCCCAGCGCCCGGCACCTTCGCGTCCGGGGTGCCCCAGCCAGCGGGACGAGCAGCTCAGCGGGACATGGTGGCGATACGAGCCACCAGCACCTCGAGCACCAGCCCGTCGGGCCAGGCCTTGCCGCCCCGCAGGTCCAGGTCGGCCTGAGCGAGCAGGTCGACGATCCGCACGATCCGGTCGTGGCCCAGCTTGCGGGCCTGGCCCATGGCCTTCTTGGCGGGGAACGTCGACCCCTTCATGCCGAGCAGCTCCGCGGCCTGCTTCTCGCCGGTCACGTCCGCCCCGTCGAGGCGCAGCATGCGCCCGAAGTGGGTGTGCAGGGTGGCGAGCACCTGGAAGGGGTGGCGACCGCCCTGACCGACCATGCGCTGAAGCAGCTCGAGCGCGGTGGTGCGATCGCCCCGGTCGATGGCGTCGGTGAGGTCCCATGGGGGCACGCCCCCGTCGTCGCCCAGGAAGGGCTCGAGCTCGGCGGGGCCGAGCTTGGTGCCGGGTCCGTAGGTGGAGCGCAGCAGCTCCACCAGGCCGATCAGCCGGCTCGGCTCGTCGCCCACCCAGGTGGACAGGCGGCGCCGTCCGTCGGCGTCGACCTTCAGACCCGCTTCGGCCAGATGGGCCTGCACCCACTCGCCGACCTTGCGCCCGGGCGAGGTGTCGACCAGCTGGCCGCCCACCTGGGTGAGCGCCGAGGCCAGGGCCTTCGGGATCCGCCCGCCCTGCCACTCGATCACCAGGCGGGTGGAGGGCAACGGGTCGGCCAGGTAGTCGACGAGCGGCTGCACCAGCTCGTTGCGCTCTCGCTTCTCGACGACGCGGCCGAGCACTACCCGGAAGTCGGTGAGGAACGGTGGCGTCTGGGCGGCGTCGACGAGGGCGACCAGCGGATCGCGGGCATCATCGTCAGCGGCGGTTGCGCCGACCTCCACCTCCTCGACCACCAGCGACCGGTCGTCGTCCCCCACCAAGTCGTCGACGAGGACCCGCACGGCTTCGCGCAGGACCACGGCGTCGTCGCCCTTCAGGAGCGTGACGGATGCGCCGCTCATGCGCTGCGCTCCTCGCGGGCGGCGAGCACGGCCGCCATGACGTCGGCGGTCCGCCTGGCCCCACGCACGTCGTGGGCCCGGAGCACCCGGCTGCCCAGCGCTATGCCCAGGGCGTGAGCCGCGTGCGACGCCTCGCGCCGGTCGCTCACGTCGGTGCCGACCAGCTCGCCGAGGAACCGCTTGTTCGAAGCCGAGAGGAACAGCGGCCACCCGAGAGCGGCGAGGCGGTCGTGGGCCCGGAGCAGCTCCAGCGACTGCGGCTCCGTCTTGCCGAGGTCGAGGCCGGCGTCGATCATGACCCGCTCCCGAGGTATCCCGGCCGCCTCGGCCTGCTCGGCGCGGTCGCGCAGGAAGCGGCAGACCGCATCCACGACGGGCTCGTCGTAGACCGGTTCGGGATCGGGGATGCGCGGGCCGATCCGGATGTGGGTGGCGACCACCGATGCGCCGCCGTCGGCTGCCACCGCCAGGTAGTCGGGGTCGGCGAACCCACTGATGTCGTTGGCCACCGACGCGCCCGCGGCCAGCGACTCGCGCAGCACTCCCGCGCGCCAGGTGTCGACGGAGATCGGCAGGTCGAAGCGCTCGGCGAGAGCGGTGACGGCCGGCACCACCCGGTCGAGCTCCTCCTGCTCCCCCACCTCGGGGCCAGGCCCGGCCTTGACCCCTCCGACGTCGAGGAAGTCGGCCCCCTCCTCGACGAGGGCGGCAGCCTTCTTCAGGAAGTCGTCGAACGCGAAGTAGACGCCGCCGTCGTAGAAGGAGTCGGGCGTGCGGTTCAGGATGCCCATCACCAGGGCCCGATGACGGATGTCATAGCGCCGCGAACCGAGGGCCAGCTCCTTCTGCGGGAGCTCGAAGACCACCTGCCACGGCATCGCCTGCTCCATCGGAGCGAACCTACCCGCTGTCAGCCGGCGCTCGGGCGGGCCTCCACGACCACACGGTCGGTGGCCGGCACGAAGCGCACCTGCAGTGCACCGACGTCGGCGATCGTGTCGACGGGCGGCGCCCTTGCCGCGTCGATGCCAGAGCCCGCCAGCCCGTCGCCGTACGCCACCACCGCCGCGGTGACGTGCGCCGCGACCACCGCCGCCACCGTGGACTCGGGCACCTCGCCATCGGCGATCACGAGGAGCTCGATGCTTCCCACACCCTCGGTCCGGAGGTGCTCGAGCACCGTTCGAGCGCCGAGAGACGCACGTCCGCCCACGCCACCCAGCACGATCACGTCGGTCCCGTCGGCGTGCCAGCGGACGAGGCCGACCTGCGGGTTGCTCCGCAGCCCCGGTGGTGCGTGCGCTGACACCGTCGCTGCGGCGAGGGCGACCGCGGCCGCCGAAAGGCCGACCGGCCAGATGGCGGGCACCC
>DATCYI010000265.1:0-1880 GCA_036570385.1 Acidimicrobiales bacterium
GTCGGCGCTGGTGGGCGGCCACGACGCAGAGCAGGAACGGCTCGGGGGCCACGCCCTGCGGCGGGTGGCCGACGACGGCGGCCAGCGACTGGGCCATGCGCAGCGCGAGCGAGTACCGCGCCTCGGGTGACAGCTGCAGGGCCCGCAGGAGGAAGGACCGCACGACCGCCAGCTGTTGGTCGGCGACCGCTGTGACGTCGAGGGAGGAGGCGTAGCCCTCGAGCCCCGGCGGCGGGTTGAACCAGACCGCCGAGGGCGCGGGCGCCGCGGTGCGCTCGCGGAGCACCATTGTTCCCGCCACGAGGTCGCCGAGGCGCTGGTTCCGCGGCGAGGGCAGGGCGACGAGCACGGCGAGCAGGCCGCCGGGCGGGATCATGAAGTCGACGAGGCCGAGGGCCGAGCGGATGAACGCGTGCCTCGGCGCCTCGGGGGCGCCGTCGACGGTGACGACCCGCAGGCCGAACGCGGCCTTGCCCGGCGAGCGCCCGCGCGTGGCGACCTCGCAGATGATCGGGTAGCCGAGGATGACGACGGCGAGGCCCACGACGACCAGCACGATCGCCAGGATGCCGCTGACCCCGAAGAGACCGCCGGCGACCAGCACGAGTACGAGCATCAGCACGCCCTGGATGGCCGCGTCGAGCGCTCGGGCCAGGCCGCGCGACGCGATGCCGGCCGTCTCGAGGTCGAGCACGACGGCTTCGGGCGTCACGATCCCGCGCATGGTGGTGGTCATCCGGATGGCTACGGTACCGGTGGCCCCGCTCGAGAGCGCGGCCGGCCCGCCCGTGGACGTCGACCGCTTCATCGCCCGCAACTCGCCCGACTGGGCCCGCCTCGAGGGTCTGGCGCGCCGGGGCGCAGGTTCGCTGTCGCCCGACGAGGTCCAGGAGATGGTGGCGCTCTACCAGCGCACCTCGACCCACCTCTCGCACGCCCGCACCGAGCGCGCCGATCCGGCGCTGGTGGCCCGGCTCACCCGAACCGTCGCCACCGCGTCCGGGGTCATCTACAGCACCCGCTCGCGCTCGCTGAGCGGTGCCGCGCGGTTCTTCACCACGACCTTCCCGGCCGCGGTCTGGCACGCCCGACGGTTCGTGCTCGCCGCGGCGCTGCTCCTGCTGGTGCCGGCGTTCGTGGTGGGCACGTGGGTGGCGACCTCCGACGCCGCGCTCGAGGCGTCGGGCCCGGAGGCCGTGCGGGAGGCCTACGTGGAGGACGACTTCGAGGCGTACTACTCCTCCGCCCCGGCTGGTCAGTTCGCCACCGAGGTCACGGTCAACAACATCCAGGTGTCGATCCTCGCGTTCGCCGCTGGCGTGCTCTTCTGCGTGGTGACGGCGGGGATCCTGGCCTACAACGGCGCCAACGTGGGCGTGGCCGGTGGCCTCTTCGCCGCGGCCGGCGAGCAGCCCAGCTTCTGGGGGCTGATCCTGCCCCACGGCCTGCTCGAGCTGTCAGCGGTGATCGTCGCCGGTGCGGCCGGGCTGGCGCTCGGCTGGGCGATCGTGGCGCCCGGAGACAGGTCCCGCACCGAAGCCCTCGCCGAGGAGGGCCGGCGCGCCGCGGTGATGGTCCTCGGGTTGGTGCTTGCGTTCGTGATCGCCGGAGCCATCGAGGGGTTCGTCACTCCGAGCGGGCTGCCGACGTGGGCGCGGATCGCCGTCGGCGTGGCCGCGTTCACCGCCTTCTGGACCTACGTCTGGCTGCTCGGCCGGGCCGCGGCGACGAGGGGCTACACGGGCGCCTTCGGCGAGCACGAACTGGCAGCTGGCCACGGAGCGGGTCAGAGGCCTCCGCGCGCCTTGAGGTCGAGGTAGGCGTCAGCCAGCTCGGGAGCGAGCCGGCCGGGGGCCGCGTCGACGACGATGGCGCCGAGG
>DATCYI010000266.1:0-3675 GCA_036570385.1 Acidimicrobiales bacterium
CGGGCTGCGGAGGCCGGCGTGCCCGCCTCGGCGATCGGGATGGCCGGCGGATCGCGGATCGTCGTCGACGGCCTCGTCGACCTCGACCTCAGCGAGGCCACGCGCGGATGGCGAGACCGGCTGCCCGACGCGTTCGGCGCCGGCGCAACCCACTGACCGGCCTAGGAGCCTGCTGACCAGGCTTTGCTCAGCAGTCTCCTAGCGGCCGACGGCCACCGGGAGGCCGAGCTCGCCGGAGTCCTCGGAGAGGTCGATCACGCCGTGGCCGCTCACGGCCCAGGCGGGCAGGGTGTCGAGCGTGATGGCGCGGCCGAGGCCGAGCATCTTGCGGGTGGTCTGGGCGAGGATCCACACGTCGAGCCGCAGCGAGCGACCGGCAAGGTAGGCCTGGTCGTACTCGGGGGCGGCGGAGATGAGGTCGGTGCAGGCCTCGCTCACCTGCCACAGCCCGGTGCAGCCCGGGCGGACGGAGGTGCGCAGGCTCGAGAACTGCGGGGCCATGCGATCGTGGAGGTACGCCATCTCCGGGCGAGGCCCGACGAGGCTCATGCGACCACGCAGGACGAGCAGCAGCTGCGGGAGCTCGTCGAGGTGGAGGCGCCGGAGGAACCGGCAGAAGGTGGGGATGCGGTCGACCTCGAGCTGGTGCTTGTCGACGTAGCCCGGCATGTCGACGGGCAGCGTGCGCACCTTGACGAACCGGAAGAGCTGGCCGTCACGGCCCACCCGGTCCTGCGTGAAGAACGGCCAGGCCCGCAGAGCGATGGCACTGCCGATGGCCGCGGCGACGATCACCGGCAGCACGAGCACCAGCAGCACCGCGCTGACGACGACGTCGAACGCCCTCCGGTACAGGTCGATGCGCCGTTCCGTGCCCTGGTCGAACCGCCTCGTGCTCACCGTGCCCCCAGCCTCCGCTACAACACTTCGGGTGTTTTCGGGGCCCGCCGACGATCTCCTGCTGCGGAGTGGGGGTGGCTACTGACCGGTAACAAGCGCCCGACGGCTGGACCATATGTGACGGTTTGCCCGAGTTCAAGCGAACATCTGACGACACGTCACATCAGCAGGAGCCCGGTGGGTCGATGTCCAACAGAACCTCCATGCGGACGGTCATCCTCTGTGGCGGCAAGGGCACGCGCGCTTACCCGCACACCGTCGAGGTCCCCAAGCCCCTGCTCGAGGTGTCAGATCGCCCGGTACTGCTGCACCTGATGGAGATCTACGCCGCGCAGGGCTTCAGCGACTTCGTCCTGGCTGCGGGCTACAAGCTGCCCCTCATCGAGGCGTTTGCGGACGAGGTGCCGCCGGAGTGGAAGGTCGAGGTCGTCGACACCGGCCCCGACACCAACACCGGCGGGCGCGTGCAGCGCATCGCTGATCGCGTCGGCGACGACTTCTTCCTGACCTACGCCGATGGCCTGGGCAACGTCGATCTCGCGGCGCTGCTCGACTTCCACCGGAGCCACCCCGGCGCGGCGACGCTCACCACGGTGCCGCTGCCCTCGCAGTACGGCACCCTCGAGCTGAGCGACGACGGGCAGGTCCACGGCTTCCGGGAGAAGCCCCGCCTGCCCGACCACCTGATCAACGCCGGGTTCTTCGTGCTCGACCAGCGGGCCTTCGACCACTGGCCGGAGCCGGGCGAGGACCTCGAGCGCGACGTCTTGCCCGCCCTAGGCTCCCAGGGCCAGCTCTTCGCCTTCTGCCACACCGGGTTCTGGAAGTCGATGGACACCTACAAGGACGCCCAGGACCTCGGGTGCCTCTGCGCCGAGGGTCCCGGCCCCTGGCTGGATCCCCCCGGCCAGCCCCAGCCCTAGTCCACCCGCTAGCGGCGCAGGGCCACCAGCGCGCTCTTGGAGACGAGGTAGGGGAGCATCGACAGGCGGCGGGCCATCGGCAGCGTGCCGCGGCGCCAGATCGCCCACTCGTTGGCGAGCGACCTGCGGCTCGCCCAGCGCGGCGCCTTGTGCCAGTCCGCTCCGGCCGTGCCCCGCTGGTGGAGGACCTCCAGGTCGCTGCGCACGACCACCTCCCAGCCCGCGGCCCCTAGGCGCAACCCGAGGTCGACGTCTTCCTTGTACATGAAGAAGCGCTCGTCGAAGATCCCCTCGGGCAGGGCCACCTGGTCGAGCGCGGCCCGCCTGTACAGGGCCGCCGCGGCGCAGAGGGCGACCGCCGGCGTTGGCGGGCCGTCGTGGCTGCCGTCGTCACGCCGGCCCTGGGCCCGGTCCACGAAGCGACCGAACCAGCGCTGCTCGATGCCGAGCGAGTCGATGGCCCCCGTAGGCCGGCCCGCGGCATCGGCCTGGACCAGCTTCGGCCCCAGCGCGCCCACGGAGGGGTTGCGCTCGAGGTGCTCGACGGCCCCAGCGAGGAACTCGGGCGTGACGAACGCGTCGGGGTTGCAGAGCAGCACGTGGTCGACCGAGCCAAGGGTGCGCACGCCGAGGTTGTTCCCCCCGCAGAAGCCGAGGTTCTCCGTCGACCGGACGACCTCGATCTCGGGTGGCAGCTCCGTGAGCACGGCGAGCGATGTGGGGTCCTGCGAGGCGTTGTCGACCACCACGATCCGATCTGGTGCTCGGCTGCCCGCCAGCAGCGCAGCGCAGGCCTGCCACACCACCTCTCCGCTGTCGTAGGTGACGATCACCGCGCCGACGGTCGAGGTCATGGATGGTGGCCGGCGACGGGGCGAGGGCTGCGGCCGAGCAGCACCATGCCCGGGTGCTTGAGCAGGAACCGGAAGATGCTGGCCCAGTGGTGGCGGGTAGGGGCGTGGCGGAGGTCCCAGGTGCGCCGGCTCTCCCGCCGGTACCCGTGCGATGCGACGATCCACGGCGCGTAGAGCACCTGCCAGCCGCCCGCCCACATGCGGGCGCACCAGTCGGCGTCCTCCTCGTAGAGGAAGAAGCGCGGATCGAGCGGTCCCACCGCGTCGATGGCCTTCCGGCGCACGTAGAGGGCGGCGCCCAGCGCCCAGTCCACCGGTACGGCTCCAGCCGTGGGATCGATCTCGGCCGTGCCCCCGAGGTGAGCGGCGAGGACGGCCCGACCCCGGCGGGTGCTGCCGTAGGGGGTGCGGCGGGCCAGGAGGGTCTGCACGGTCTTGAAGGACCGTACGGAGTCCTGCACCGAGCCGTCGGGCGAGAGGAGCCGCGGAGCGACCATCCCGGCGTGCGGGTGGGCGGCCAGCGCCGTGGCGAGGTCGTCCACGGTGGTGGGACCGACCACGGCATCGGGGTTGAGCACCAGCACGTCGAGCGGCGCGACGCGCTCGATGCCCAGGTTCACGGCGCGGGCGAAGCCGACGTTCTCCGGCGAGCGCACGAGCTCGACGTGCGGGAACTGCTCCGCCACCACGGCGGCGGTGCCGTCGTCAGACGCGTTGTCGACGACCACCACGCGGGACTCGTCGCCGAGGGAGGCGAGGCAAGCGACGATGTCGTCGGCGTGGCGGTAGGTGACGACCACGACACCTCGGCTCGGGCCGCTCACCACACGCTCTCGTAGATCGCAGCATGGCGGGCGCCGACGTCGGCCCAGCTCGGCCACGCCGCGGCGTGGCCCAGGCCTCGGGATCGGAGGTCGTCGGCGTGGGCGTCGTCGTGGAGGATGCGGTGGAGCTGCTCGGCGACCGCCTCGGGGGTGGCGTCGCACCAGGCGGCCGCG
>DATCYI010000267.1:0-6663 GCA_036570385.1 Acidimicrobiales bacterium
CGGCACGGCCCTGGCGCCGCTCGTGGTCGGCATCCTCTCCGACGTCACCGGCTCGCTGATCGCCGCGTTCTGCGTCGTCACGCCGCCGGTGATCATCGGAACGGTGATCCTGCGCCGGGCCAAGCACACGATCGTGGAGGATGCTGCCGCCATCTTCACGACCCTCGCCGAGCGCGCCGCAGCCAACCCCGACGGCGAAAAGGACGACGGCCTGGAGATCACGCTCTGACCCGCGCGTCGAATGGTGTCTGACACCATTCGACGCGGTCCGCACGGGTCCATAGCCTGCGTGGCTGCAGAGTTGCGGGATGCCCTGGGCAGGCCGTAGTTTTGCAGTCCGCTTCGGGCGCTAGCGCGCCCCTGCTCGTTCCCCCAGCAACTCCCAAGGTCGTTCGCGTGCGCACGTACAGCCCCAAGGCCAGCGAGATCACCCGCAAGTGGTTCGTCATCGACGCCGAGGACCTCGTCCTCGGCCGGCTCTCCACCGAGGCCGCCCGCATCCTGCGCGGGAAGCACAAGCCGGTGTACGCCCCCCACCTCGACATGGGCGACCACGTGATCGTCGTCAACGCCGAGAAGGTCGTGCTCACGGCCAACAAGGCCGAGCAGAAGATGGTGTACCGCCACTCCGGCTACCCGGGCGGCCTGAAGTCGCGCAGCTTCGCCGATGCCCAGGCCCGCAAGCCCGAAGAGGCAGTGCGTCGTGCCATCCGCGGCATGCTCCCCAAGAACCGCCTCGGCGCCCAGATGCTGACCAAGCTCAAGGTCTACGCCGGCCCGAACCACCCCCACTCGGCTCAGATGCCCGAGACCCTCGAACTCGCCGCCGCCCGGCGCACCGCGTAGGAGACCACCCCGTGCCCCAGCCCCTCGTGCAGTCCACCGGCCGCCGCAAGCGCGCCATCGCCCGCGTGCGCATCCACCACAGCACCACCGAGGGTGAAGGCACCATCACCGTCAACAAGCGGCCGCTCACCGACTACTTCCCGTCGAAGACGCACGTGATGATCCTCACGGAGCCGCTCCGGGCCACCGAGACCACCGAGAGCTTCGACATCGACGCCACCATCGACGGGGGCGGCCCCACCGGCCAGGCCGGCGCCCTGCGCCTCGGCATCGCCCGGGCCCTCATCGAGCTCGACCCCGAGCTGCGCCCCGTCCTCAAGCGAGCCGGCTTCCTCACCCGCGACGACCGGGAGAAGGAATCCAAGAAGTACGGCCTCAAGAAGGCCCGCAAGGCTCCCCAGTACTCGAAGCGCTAGCGCGTCGTCCTCGCTCGCCTTCGGCGAGCTGCGGCGAGGTTGCGACCGCCCCTCGGGGCGGTCGTTGCCGTTCCGGGCTTCGCCCGGTACGGCGGGGGGCTCGGGGTGGCGGAGCCACCCCTCGCGATGTCGGCGGCTTGCCGCCGAACGAGGGGGTGGGGACCACCCCCTCGTGCTCCCCTTCCCGCCCGGGCGCTCCGGTCAGCGCTCTCATCGGGGAGCCGGCCCTCCGGCGTGGCATTGTCGGGTCATGCTGCGGTTTGGGACTGATGGGGTTCGGGGGGTGGCGAACCTCGAGCTGACGGCTGAGGTGGTGCTGGCGCTGGGGCGGGCCGCGGCTCGGGTTCTGCCGGCCAGCCGGTTCGTGGTCGGGCGCGACACCCGGCTCTCGGGGCCCCTGCTGGAGTCGGCCCTCGTGGCCGGGCTCATGGCCGAAGGCGCTGATGTCGAGGTGCTCGGCGTGGCCCCCACACCCGCTGTGGCGTGGATCGCGGCGCGTGACGGGATCGCCGGGGCCGTGGTGTCGGCGTCGCACAACCCGTTCTCGGACAACGGGGTGAAGCTGTTCGGACCGGGGGGCGTGAAGCTCGACGATGAAGTCGAGGGGGCGCTCGAGGCTGAGCTCCACTCGTTGCTGCGCCACGAGGTCGGTGCCAGCCCGCTGGCCGGAGCCGACGTCGGCTCGATCGTCGACGTCCCCGGCCAGGTGACTGCTTGGGCGGCATCGGTGGCGGGATCCGTCGGGAGCACGGCCCTCACCGGGATGCGGCTCGTCGTCGACTGCGCCAACGGCGCCGCCAGCGCCGTCGCCCCCGACGTGCTGCGGGGCCTCGGCGCCACCGTCGAGGTCATCCACGCCGACCCCGACGGGACGAACATCAACACCTCTTGTGGTTCGACCCACCCGCAGGACCTGCAGGCCGCGGTGGTGGAGCAGGGGGCCGATGCGGGCGTTGCCTTCGACGGTGACGCCGACCGCGTCCTGCTGGTCGATCATGCGGGCGCGCTGATCGACGGTGACCAGATCATCGCGGTCAACGCCATCGATCGGCACGACCGGGGGCTCCTGGCCGGCGACGCCGTGGTCGTCACGGTCATGACGAACCTCGGGTTCCGTCGGGGAATGGAGGCTCGCGGCATCGGCGTGGTCGAGGTGCCGGTGGGCGATCGCCACGTCCTCGAGGCTCTGAGCGCCCGAGGCCTCGAGCTCGGCGGAGAGCAGAGCGGGCACGTGATCTTCGCCGACCTGGCGACCACCGGAGACGGGCTGCTCACCGCGGTGCAGACCCTCGACGTCGTCTCCCGCAGCGGCCGCAGCCTCTCCGAGCTGGCCGAGTCGGCGATGACCCGTCTGCCCCAGGTGCTCCGCAACGTCGGGATACGTCAGGCCGGAACCGACGTCACCACGGCGATCGCCGACGACATAGCGACGGCCGTCGCCGAGCTCGGCGACGCGGGACGGGTGCTGATCCGCTCGAGCGGCACCGAGCCCGTGGTGAGGGTGATGGTCGAGGCGCCGACCGAGCAGCAGGCCAACGAGATCGCCCGCCGCCTCGCCGAAGCGGTCGCCACCCTCGGCTGAGGGCCCCGACGGGCCGCCACCGGTACGCTGGAGCGGTCCACGACACCCCAGGAGGGTCTTCTCTCGTGTGCGGCATCATCGCCCTCCTGCGGGGCCCAGGCGCTCGGCGCGCCATTCCCCCGACCGACATCACCGCCCGCCTCGACGCGATCGGCCGCGGCCTGGCCGGCACCGACACCGCTGCCGTGGCCGAGGCCACAGCGGCGCTGCTCGAGGAGCTCGACGAGCTGCTCAAGGGCACTGACGGCGTCGCGCTGCTGGTTCGCGACCGCGACCTGGCCACACGGGTGGCGGCGATCGCCGACACCGTCGAAGGCTGGATCACCTCAGCTGAGGCCTCGCTCGACACCACCGGTGCGGCCGACCACGCCATCGAGCACGTCAACGCCAGCCTGCTGAGGCTCAAGGACGCCCAGTGGGCTGTGTCCCGCGACCGAGTTCCCACCGCAGCGCGCGTGCGCGAGCTCGTAGGACCCGACGCCGGATGGTCCGCCATCGAGATCGGCACGTCGATCCAGCAGGCGCTCTCAGCCCTCGACCGGCTCGAGGTTCGCGGCCGCGACTCGGCCGGTGTGTCGGTGCTGGTTCGCGACCACGGGCTGGCCCTCGACGACCCGTCGATCGCCCAGATGCTCGCGGCGCGAGGCTCCGATCCGCTCTTCCGATCCAAGGCGGTCCGCACCGCCGAGGGGCACCTGAGCTTCGTCTACAAGGCAGCCGCGGAGATCGGTGAGCTCGGCGACAACACCGCGGCGATGCGGGTCGACATCATGGCCGACGACCTGCTCCGCCTGGCGCTCACGGGTGAGCACGCGAGGGCGACGGTGCTCGGTCACACCCGCTGGGCGAGCATCGGGATCATCTCGCAGCCCAACGCCCACCCCGTCGACAGCCAGGAGATCGACCGGATCGAGGGCCCGCTGGTCACCGCCGCCCTCAACGGCGACGTCGACAACTTCGCCGACCTGAAGGCGGCCGACGGGCTCCGGGTGGCAGCAGAGATCACCACCGACGCCAAGGTGATCCCGACTCTGGTGTCGCGACGGCTGTCCGAGGGAGTCGACCTCGCCACCGCGTTCCGCGACACGGTGGCCGCGTTCGAAGGGTCGGTGGCCATCGGCGCCAGCAGCGCATCGCACCCCGACCACCTGATGTTCGCTCTGCGCGGGAGCGGCCAGGCGCTCTACATCGGGATGGCCGACGGCTGCTACGTCGTGGCGTCGGAGCCCTACGGAGTCGTCGAGCTCACCGACACCTACCTCAGGATGGACGGCGAGACGCCGGCCAACCTCGAGAACCCCAACGCCAGCCGCGGCCAGATCGTCGTCCTCGATGCCGCCAAGGCGGGCTCCATCGACGGCATCCGCCGCCAGAGCTACGACGGCAGTGAGCTGCCCGTCACCGCTGACGACCTGAGCCACGCCCAGGTCACCACCCGTGACATCGATCGCGGCGCATACCCGCACTTCCTCCTGAAGGAGATCAGCGAGGCGCCGTCGAGCTTCCGCAAGACGCTGCGCGGGAAGCTGATCGAGCGCGACGGCCGCACCCAGGTGGTGCTCGGACCGGAGGTGCTGAGCGCTGAGGTGCGCGAGGGGCTGCGGGCCGGGCGGATCCACCGGGTGCAGGTCATCGGCCAGGGCACGGCGCACGTCGCCGGCCAGAGCCTCGCAGCCGCGCTCGAGGACACCGCACCCGACGGCTGCCTGCGGATCGAGGCGCTGCCGGCCACCGAGCTCTCGGGCTTCGGGCTGCGCGACGACATGTCCGACACCCTGGTGATCGCCATCAGCCAGTCGGGCACCACCACCGACACCAACCGCACCGTCGACCTCGTGCGCGGGCGTGGTGCGAAGGTCCTCGCCATCGTCAACCGCCGCGGGTCCGACCTCACCGACAAGGCCGACGGCGTGCTCTACACGTCCGACGGGCGCGACGTCGAGATGAGCGTGGCCTCCACCAAGGCCTTCTACGCGCAGATCGCCGCCGGCTTCCTGCTGGCGTGGGCGATCGCAGAGGAGGTCGGAGGGACCGTCGATCCGGCGCTCACCTCCGCGCTGAAGGACCTGCCCGAGGCGATGGACGCCACCATCGCTCGACGGGCCGACATCGCCGTCGCCGCGCAGACGCTCGCCCCGTCGAAGCGCTACTGGGCGATGGTGGGCAACGGCACCAACCGGATCGCCGCAGAGGAGCTGCGGATCAAGCTGAGCGAGCTCTGCTACCGGTCGATCGCATGCGATGCCACCGAGGACAAGAAGCACATCGACCTGTCCTGCGAGCCGCTGATCCTCGTGTGCGCAGCGGGCCTCGAGGGCTCCACCGCTGACGACGTGGCCAAGGAGGTGGCGATCTACCGGGCCCACAAGGCATCACCGATCGTCATCGCCACCGACGGGCAGGCCCGCTACTCCGCGGCCCTGCACGTTCTGTCGGTGCCGGCGACGCACCCGGCTCTGGCCTTCGTGCTCACTGCGGTGACAGGGCACCTCTTCGGCTACGAGGCCGCGCTGGCCATCGACGCCCAGGCCATGCCCCTGCGCGAGGCGCGCGCCGCCATCGAGGACGCCATCGGCGAGGGCGTCGTCACCGACGGCGACGAGCTGATGCGCTCCCTGCGCCCGCCGCTCACCACCTCGGCCAACAGCTTCTTCGACGGGCTCCGCAGCGGGGCCTACGACGGCAACCTCGAGGCGAGCACCGCTGTGCGGCTGGCGTCGTCGTTCCGCTACGCCCTGGGCATCGCGCCGCTCGATGCGTACCAGGTGGAGCACGGCCGGGTCGGCACGCCCGCGGTGGTCGTCGACGACCTCACCGCGTCGCTCACCCAAGGGATCGACGAGCTCACCCGACCCGTCGATGCCATCAAGCACCAGGCCAAGACCGTCACCGTGGGCATCTCCCGCAGCGACGAGACGCTGCTCCAGCCCGCTCTCGTGCAGGCGGTGCTCGCCGCCGGCACGGCCCGCGACCGCCTCAGCTACAAGACGCTGCGCACCCTCGCCGACCTCGACCCCGCCGTGGCCGAGGTCACCGGCTGGATCCGCTACGAGATCGACGGCGACCCGATGGAGGGCGAGGTGCCGGTGTCGATCGTCGACCGCGGGGGCATCGCCCGAGACATCCCGTCGCGCGCCGAGCGCAACGGCGTGCTGCGGGGCACGAAGCACACGGTCGCCACCGAGCGACAGGTGTTCGTCACCCGTGGCCGAGACGACGGCCGCACCGTGCTGATCGTCCCCGAGACCAAGGACGACCGCGTCACCGGGCTCACGCTGCTCCACGTGAGGTTCCCCGAGCACCTCTCGATCGCGGCTGCCCGCGGTGCACTGCAGGGCTACCGCAACCGCTGGTCGGCGCTGCGCGACGCGGTGCTCGAGACCGAGCAGACCTTCCGCGAGGACCTGCTCACGGAGGTCCCTGGCGCCGACCTGCTGGTGGAGCCCATCCGCACGTTGGCCGACCGCTGGCGCACCAACGGCGCCTCGAGCTGAGGTGATCGGGATCGGCGTCGACCTGTGCGAGGTCGACCGGATGCGGTCGGCGCTGTCCCGCACCCCGACGCTGCGCGACAGGCTCTTCACCGCTGAGGAGCAGGCCTACTGCGACCGTCGCAACGATCCCGCGGAGCGCTACGCGGCGCGCTTCGCGGCCAAGGAGGCCGTGCTGAAGGCGCTCGGCCTCGGGCTCGGAGCGTGCCGCTGGCGCGACATCGAGGTGCAGCGCGCGGACAGCGGCGCCCCTTCGGTGCTGCTGCACGGCCGCGCCGCGGAGCTCTCGGCGGAGCGCGGGGTCCAGGCCTGGCTCCTCACCCTCACC
>DATCYI010000268.1:0-3676 GCA_036570385.1 Acidimicrobiales bacterium
TGGCCTCGCTCGAGCCGCCGTCACCGGAACCGCCGTCACCGGAACCGCCCTCGCTCGAGCCGCGCTCGCTGGGCTCGCGGCCCTCGGAGCTGCGATGGCTCGATGAGTCGTCGGTGGGACCCGAGTCGGCGTCTCGCTGCCGGCCTTGCTCACCGCGCCGGCCGCCGGAGGGGCCCGCGCTCAGATCTTCTTGCTTCGGTGCGACCGAGGGTGCTGCGACGTCAGGGGTGTGGCCACCGGCAGGTGTGCCGGAGGGAGAGTCGGTCATTCGGGAGATCCCTTCTCATGACGCACGCGCTTCCGCGTGCGTGGTCGACGTCGCGCCGCCTGCGCCGGGATCCACGAGGGGGATCGGCTCGCAGCGGGCGCCGTCGACCAGCGTCCATTGGTGTGTTCTGAGCACGCGCCCGTCACGCCAGGTGGCGTCGAGGGCGCGCAGCAGCTCCGCGGGGCGGAGGCTGCGGGGCTGGGTGGCGATGGTGGCCTCGAGCACCGCCGTGGGGCGGAGCGAGGGCACGCCGGGCCGGGGGGCGTCGGGCTCGACGATGCGCAGCGCCAGGATCGCCGGCCTCGCATCGATCTCGGAGTCGGAGCCCTTGCGGGTGACGGTGACAGGCACCTCTTCGGCGGCCAGCACCTCGGCGACACGAGCGGTGGCCGCTTCGAGGGTGGGGCCGACGATCTCGATGCGCCAGTCGCAGCTCGTGACCGCGTGCTGCAGCGAGTCGACGCCCGGCTCCAGCTCGATGGCCGCCGTGGCCTCCATGCCCGGCGGAAGGTGCGGGGTCACCCGGGCGAGGAGCTCATCGAGGGTGATGTCGGCCTCGGGCGAGAGATCGATGTCGAGGTATTCGCCCAGGCTCTCGTAGCCGGTGGACAGCGCCAGGCCGAAGCTGAGGCGGGGCCGTGGGGAGTAGCCCTCGCTGTAGGCCACGCTGATGGCTGCTCGGCGCAGGCCCCGCTCCCACACCCGGGCCAGGTCGCGGTGCGACAGGAAGCGGATCTTGTCGCGCTTGGTGAAGCGGACGCGGGCCTTCACGCACCCACCCCGGCCGGCTTGCGAGGCAGCAGGGTGACAGGCACCTCGCCGCCTCGGAGCAGGTCCTGCCCGGTGCCCTGGCTGCCACCGGCCGGCGGCACCGCCGACGCGACGACGTGCTCGATGCCGTAGCCCGTGCAGGCTCCGCAGTCGTAGCAAGGGGTCCAGCGGCAGTCCTCGAGGCCCACCTCGTCGAGGGCGTCTCGCCAGTCCTGCCAGAGGAAGTCCTTGTGGAGGCCGGCGGAGAGGTGGTCCCAGGGGAGCACCTCGTCCTCGTGGCGGTGCCGGTACGCGTACCAGTCGAAGTCGAGCCCGCAGGCCTCGATCGCGGTGGTCCACAGCTCGATGTCGAAGTGCTCGCTCCACTCCTGGAAGAGCCCGCCGTTGCGCCACACGTGCTCGATCACGTCGGCCATCCGCCGGTCGGCCCGGCTCACGAGGCCCTCGACCACGCTGGCGCGGGTGTCGTGCCACTTGAGCTGCACGCCCTTGGACTTCTTGGCGGCGTCGCGCAGCAGGTTGACCTTGCGGCGCAGCTCCTCCTCGGTGTTCATGCCGAACCACTGGAACGGCGTGAACGCCTTGGGCACGAACCCGCCGACGCTCACGGTCACGGAGCCGTTGTGGCCCTTCTCCTTGGCCAGCTTCAGGCAGCGCGAAGCCAGCTCGACGATGCCGAGCGTGTCCTCGTCGGTCTCGGTCGGCAGGCCGGTGAGGAAGTAGAGCTTCACGCGGCGCCAGCCCTGGCTGAACGCAGAGTCGACGGCGGCGTAGAGGTCTTCCTCGGTGATGAGCTTGTTGATGACCTGGCGCATGCGCCACGTGCCCGCCTCGGGGGCGAAGGTGAGGCCGGTGCGGCGGGCCTTCTGGATCTGCGCAGCGACGCCGACGGTGAAGGCGTCGACCCGCAGGGAGGGCAGGCTCACGGACACGTTGCCGCAGCCGACCTCGTCGTCCATCGCCGTGCTCACGACGTCTTCGATGCCGGAGAAGTCAGCCGTGGAGAGGCTCGTCAGCGCCACCTCGTCGTAGCCGGTGCGGCGCAGGCCCTGCTGCACCATCGACGCCACCTGGTCGGCCGGCCGCTCGCGGACTGGGCGGGTGATCATGCCGGCCTGGCAGAAGCGGCAGCCGCGGGTGCAGCCGCGGAACACCTCCACGTTGAGGCGGTCGTGCACGACCTCGGTGAGCGGCACGAGCTGCTGCTTCGGATAGGGCCAGTCGCCGAGGTCGGCGATGGTGCGCTTCTCCACCTTCTCGGGCGCCGCCGGGTCGATCGGGCGGGTGCCCTCGAGGGTGCCGTCGGGGTTGTAGGTCGCCTCGTAGAGGCTCGGGACGTAGACGCCCTCGATGCCAGCGAGCTGACGCAACGCGTCCTGCCGGGTCTCGGCCGTGCGCTCCCCTGCGATCCAGCGTCCGACGACCTCGGTGATCTCTCCGACCGCCTCCTCGCCGTCGCCCAGCACGACGAAGTCGACGAAGGCGGCGAAGGGCTCGGGGTTGAACGTGGCGTGGCCGCCCGCCCCGACGAGGGGGTGCTCGCCACCGCGATCGGCGCTACGGATCGGCACCCGGGCGAGGTCGAGGCACTCGAGCAGGTTCGTGTAGACGAGCTCGGACGACAGGTTGAAGGCGATGACGTCGAACTCGTCAGCGCTGCGATGGGTGTCGACGGAGAAGAGCGGGATGTCCTCCCGGCGCATGACCTCGATCAGGTCGGTCCAGGGCGCGTACGACCGCTCGGCCAGTGCGTCGGGACGCTCGTTGAGGATCTCGTAGAGGATCTGGAGGCCCTGGTTGGGCAAGCCGATCTCGTAGGTGTCGGGGTACACCAAGAGCCACCCGACCCTCCCGGGGGCGGGCGACGGGACCTCGGCGCCGAGCTCGCAGCCGATGTAGCGCGCAGGCTTCTGGACCGAGGCGAGGTGGGGCTCCAGCAGGGGCCAGACTTCAGCCATGGCCAACCAAGGCTACTGGACCTAGCCCCAGCGGCCGACATCGGCCCTGGTCAGGGCCATGGTCTGGGGCCTGGTCAGCGGGATCCGCTGGTCAGATCGGTCGGACGAGGCGTTCGTTGTCACAGCGGGCTGCGATGCTTCAGGCGATCGGGGCCACCGGCTCCCAGCCAGCCCCCGAGCCCCGAGTGGTCCCATGAGCCCCGAAGATCCCACCAACGATCCATGGCTGCGACGAGTGCAAGCGATGCTCGCCAAGGCCGAGTCCACCCAGTTCCCAGCCGAGGCCGAGGCCCTGCTCGCCAAGGCCCAGGAGCTGATGTCCCGCCACGCCATCGACGAGGCGATGTTGCAGTCGGCTGGGCGAGCAGCCTCCGACGCGGTCACCACCACCGTCGTCGTCACCACCGCGCCCTATGCGGGAGCGAAGGCCTCCCTCCTCGGCGCCATCGCCGCGGCCAACCACTGCCGGGTGATCATGCAGACGGGCGGTGGGGGTGAGCGCGGTGGCCGCACCTGCATGCTGGTCGGCCACGGCTCCGACATCGCGAGGGTCGAGGTGCTGTTCTCGGCGCTGTCGCTGCACGCCACGCGAGCCATGCTCGCGGCAGAGGTGCCGGCCCACGACACGCCTCGCCGGTTCCGGCACGCGTTCCTGCTGGCCTTCGCCGGGCGCATCGGC
>DATCYI010000269.1:0-3220 GCA_036570385.1 Acidimicrobiales bacterium
GCGTTGTGGACTGCGAGCGTGCGGTCGGCGTCACCCACGGGGACGTGCACCTGGATCGACCCGACGAGCTGGCGAGCGGCGACCTCGCCGTAGTCGCGGAGCAGCGCCGCCCCGCGAGGTGTCGAGCTCAGCGCCGCCGGCCCTGTGGCCCGAGGGTGCACGGCTGCGGCGATCGGGGCGACGTCGCCGCCGCAGGCAGCCCCGAGGACCCGACGGGTGATGGCGAGGTCGTCGACGGCCGTGACCACCGACGAGAACGCGGGGGTGACGAGCTCCACCTGCGCGGCCGGCAGCTCGGGCTTCACCCGAGGGTCGTTCGTCGCGGCGGCGATCTCGGCTGCGACCGGCACCGGGAGGCCGCTGCGGGCGTCGACGAGCAGCACCTCCTCCTCCAGCCCCACCGTGAACGGCTCCGTCGCCGTGAAGCGCGCACGCACCTCGGCGACATCGAGCTGCCGCCCCGGGGCACGGGCGGTGGGCGAGGTGAGCGTCACGAGGCGGACCTTCCCCGCCACGGCGGTGCGCAACCCGCTCCTCAGCTCCCGTACGGCACCCAGCCGCCAGTCCTGGCTTGCCGCTGGAGGCGGCGGGTAGGGCAGCGCAGGGGCGGGTCTGACATGAGGAGGGCCAGATGGCCAGGCACCAGCTCACCCTGCCGGATGGCACCGCATCGCCTATGCGCGACGCGCGGGTCACCTGGGTGGGAAACGCCACCGTCTTGCTGGAGGTGGCCGGCTTCCGCCTGCTCACCGACCCGAACTTCCTGCACCAGGGCGACCACGCCAAGCTGGGGGGCGGGTTGCGCTCGCGGCGCCTCGCCGAGCCCGCGTTCCAGATCGCCGAGCTGCTGCCGCTGGACCTGGTGGTCCTCTCCCACCACCACGGCGACCACTGGGACGAGGTCGCCGATCGCGACATCCCGAAGGACGTTCCGATCGCCACCACCGCCCATGCCGCTCGGAAGCTCGGCAAGGCCGGCTTTGAGCGCACCTACGTGCTCGACACCTGGGAGCAGATGGAGGTCACGAAGGGCGACGTCCGGATCACGATCACCTCGCTGCCCGGCAAGCACGCACCACAGCCGCTCCAGGCCGTGCTGCCGCCCGTGATGGGGTCGATGCTCGACGTCTCAGCCGGAGGCGCGCACGCCCGCATCTACGTGAGCGGCGACACCTTGCTCCACGACCAGCTGCACGAGATCCCGAGGCGCTACCCCGACATCGACCTGGCGCTGGTGCACCTCGGTGGCACCCGGATCCTGGGGATCCTCCTCACGATGGACGGCGAGCAGGGCGCCGAAGCGCTCGAGATCCTCGACCCCGACGAGGCGATCCCGATCCACTACGAGGAGTACACGGTGATGAAGTCCCCCCTGAGCGACTTCACCCAAGCAGTCAGGAAGCGCGACCTGCGCACAGCAGTGCACGAGCTAGCACGAGGCGACACCTTCACCTTCGACCTGAAGGGGACCAGCTAGCGGTTGGGGGGGAGTGTGAGGGGGGTGCGTCCCCGCACCCCCCTCACCAGCGCTCGATCCGGCTCCGCCGGTCGTGCGCACAAGCCCTCAGCGCGGCCGCAGGCCGCACAAGCGAACTCGATCGAGAAGCACGGCTTCTCGATCGAAACCTCAGACGAAGGCGCTCGCGAAGATCAGGCTGACGATGGTCATCACCTTGATGAGGATGTTCATGGCGGGGCCCGAGGTGTCCTTGAAGGGGTCGCCGACGGTGTCGCCGACCACGGCCGCCTTGTGGGGCTCTCCACCCTTGCCGCCGTGGGCACCAGCCTCGATGTACTTCTTGGCGTTGTCCCAGGCACCGCCCGAGTTGGCCATGAAGATGGCGAGGCAGAAGCCGACGACCAGCGCACCGGCGAGGAAGCCGCCGAGAGCATCGACGTCGATGAAGCCGATGACGAGCGGCACCACGATGGCGAGCCCGCCGGGGATCAGCATCTCCTTGAGGGCGGCGCCCGTGGAGATGTCGACGCACTTGGCGTACTCGGGCTCGACGCCCTCCTTGCCCTCGCGCAGGCCCGGGATCTCACGGAACTGGCGCCGGACCTCTTCGATCATCTTGTTGGCGGCCCGACCGACGGCGTCGATCGTGAGCGCGGCGAAGACGAAGGGCAGCATGGCGCCGAGCAGCAGACCGATGAACACCTCGACCTGGCCGACGTTGAGGTCGAGCACGTGGTTCTCCACGAGCAGCGACGCCTCGAAGGCCTTGAACAGCGCCAGGGCGGTGAGGGCGGCGGAGCCGACGGCGAAGCCCTTGGCCACGGCGGCGGTGGTGTTGCCGAGCGAGTCGAGGCTGTCGGTGACCTCGCGGACCTCCGGGGGGAGGTGCGCCATCTCGGCGATGCCGCCGGCGTTGTCGGCGATGGGACCGTAGGCGTCGACCGACACGACGACGCCGGTGGTGGCCAGCATGCCGATGGCGGCGACGGCGATGCCGTAGATGCCGAGGCCTTCGGCGGCCTGCTCGCCGCCCCAGTACGCGACACCGATGCCGATGGCGACGAGGATCACCGATGCGGCGACCGAGATCATGCCGGCGGAGATGCCACCGAGGATGGTGGTGGCGGGACCGGTCTCGGCCTGCTGGGCGATCTTCTTGACCGGGCCGTACTCGTCGGAGGTCCAGATCTCGGCGACCTTGCCGATGGCGTAGCCGACGATGAGACCGCCGATCACGGCGACGGGGAGGCCCCACCACTCCTCGACGATCTCGCTGTCCTCGAGCATGAAGTAGGCGAGGGCGAGCACGCCGGCGACGGTGATGAACGCGGCGGTGTTCGTGCTGCGGTGCAGGGCCTTGCCCAGGTCGTGGACGCTCGTCGAGCCGGACGACTTCACCATGAAGGCGCCGATGATCGAGGCCACCATGCCCACCGCCGCGATCGCGAGCGGGAAGAGGAACATCTCGGGGACGATCAATCCGCCGAGCTCGTCCTGGAAGTGCTGGTTGACGACGATGCCCGGAAGGAAGGCGGCGAGGGCGATCGGGGCGATGATCGAGCCCGCGTAGGACTCGAAGAGGTCGGCGCCCATGCCGGCGACGTCGCCCACGTTGTCGCCCACGTTGTCGGCGATCGTCGCGGGGTTGCGGGGGTCGTCCTCGGGGATGCCGGCTTCGACCTTGCCGACGAGGTCGGCGCCGACGTCGGCGGCCTTGGTGTAGATGCCGCCGCCCACGCGGGAGAACAGCGCGATGGAGCT
>DATCYI010000270.1:0-9615 GCA_036570385.1 Acidimicrobiales bacterium
CGCGACCAGCGGTGGTGGGCGCAGCGGGAGGCGCGCGGCGGCGTCGGTGCCGGCCAGCTCCGCTCCGTGGCGCAGCTCCACCTCCACCAAGTCGTGGTCGGCAGGCACCACCCGCTCGCCGTCGACGAGCAGGTTCGGTGCGTCGATGTGCAGCGCCCGCAGGAGGTCGCCGACGGTGGCGCTGGGCGACTCGAGGCTGACCGTGACCTCACGGGCGCGGCTGTCGCTGCGCGCTACGGCGTTGAACGATCCGGCGACCACCCGGCCATTCTGCCCAGTGAGGACGAGACCGCCGCGATGCGGTCAGGCCGCCAGGCGGTTCAGGCCTCCGGCTCGACCCGCCCGTGGTCACCGGCCTCGGCCCCGGTGAGCGCCTTCTTGGCCAGCGAGATGGCCATGCCGACCTTCGAGCTCGGGCCATCCCACCACTCGCCGTCGTAGATCTCGGCCTCGAGAACGGCGGCGTTCGGGTCGTCGGGTCCGTCGAAGAACGCTTCGGCCGCGGGGTTCCAGATCCGCTTGACGGACTCCCGATCCCGGTCGAGCGACGCGTGCCCCTGGAGCGACACGTAGCTGTTCGCGCCCGGGTCCGCGAAGCTGACCTGCACCGAGGCGATCGGGTCGCCGAGCTGCTCCACCCACTCGGCGTCGAGCGGCACCAGGAAGCGAAGCGTCGCGTCCTCCTGCTCGATCAAGGTAAGCGGGCGAGCGGTCAGGCCAGCTGGTGAGCTGGTTGTCACCATGGCGAAGCGGTGGCCGTCGAGGACCTGCTCGAGGGTGCGGTCGTTGTCGGTGTTGGTGGCCATGCAGGCGCGCTACCCGATAGGGGGACGACCGATGCGCGCCGGTCGTTCAGCCGGCGCGCGCTAGTCGCCGACCCGGCCGTGCTTCCAGTAGCCGCGGACGGTGGCCTGGGAGCGGCCGACGCCCCGTTCCTCGAAGAGGTGCTTGCGCATGCGCTGCACTGCGGCAGCCTCGCCGGCCGCCCACACGTGCGCGTCGGCTGGGATCTCGGCGGCGGCTACAGCGGCGACCAGGGCATCTCCTGCGGGTGCCCCCGGCGGCAGGTCGAGCCAGGTGATCGTTGCGCCGCGGTGGGCGGGCAGCTCGATGCGAGCATCCGGGCTGGCGACCTCGGCGAGCACCTGCACCTCCACGCTCGCCGGCAGGTGCTCGAGGAGCTGGCCGATCGCGGGCAGCGCGGCTTCGTCACCCGCGAGGACGTAGCTGGTCACCGCGGGATCGATCTCGTAGCCGCGTCCGGGACCCGAGATGGCCGCCGGGTCGCCTGGCGCGGCGCCCTGGGCCCAGGCCGCCACGGCGCCGCCCTCGTGCAGCACGACGTCGAGGTCGAGCCGACCGGCGCCGGTGTCGTGGTTCAGCGGGGTGTAGGTGCGGATGGTCGGCCGGCTGCCGTCGGGCAGCAGGAACTCGTTGCCGTTCCAGGTGGGCACCACCAGAGCCCCGGTGCCATGAGATGGGACGAGGAGCCGCACGCTGGCCGCGGGGAGGCTCGGCTCCATGTCTCGCAGATCGGCGCCGGTGAAGGTCACCCGCAGCAGGCGAGGCGAGCGGACCTCCACGGCGGCGACCTCGACGGCCAGGAACCGGGGTGGCTCTCGACGCACCCATTGCTTCGTCACGACGCTTGTGTCCTCTCGCTGCTCATCGGGTCGGATCCCCGCCGGGCAGGCCCATCGCGTTGGGGAAGCGGATCACACCGGCATCGATCACCCGGCGGGCGAGGCGGGACGTATCCATGCCCTCTGTCTAGCGTCGACTCGTCAGGCGGCGACGACTGCTCTCGCCACCTCGCCCCAGCGGGGGAGCGTGCTGCGATCAGCGCGGATCGAGTCCTCGGCCAGGTACATGACGAGCCGCTCGGCCAGCCCGCCGTAGCGAGCCACCAGCGCGTCGGCGAGGTCGTCCCAGCGGGCGATGACGGCGTAGTGCTCGAGCATCTCGTCGGTGATCAGCGCGGCCATGCCGGGCAGGTCGCCGGCCTTCAGCTTCTCGTTGATGCGCGCCGACGTGCCCTCGAAGCCGAGATCGTCGAACTGGAACGCGTAGTTCTTGGTCGATCCGTAGAAGGCGATCTGGAACCGGGTGCGCTCGATAAGCGCCGACCGCTCCTCGGGCGTGTCTCCCGGTATGGCGAACACCGGGATGATGAGGTCGACGTCGTCGAACGTGCGGCCCGCCTCCGCCGCTCCCTCGGTGACCGCCGGGACGAGGCGCTCGTGGAGGTAGTGCATCGAGTGGAACGGGTGGACGTGGATGCCGTCGGCGACGGAGCCGGCCATCTTGGTCATCCACGGACCGACGGCTGACACGTCGACCTTCACGTCGCCGTGGTCGTGGCGGCGCGGCGCCCACGTCGCGGGGAGCAGCGAGAGCTTGTAGTAGGGACCGTCGTGGGCGAGGGGCTCATCGCCGCGGAAGGCGCGCAGGCAGGCCTTCACCGCCTCGAGGTAGTCGCGCATGCGCGGGCCCGGCGGGGAGAACTCGGCCCCGTAGCGACGCTCCACGTGAGCCTTCACCTGGCTGCCGAGACCGAGCCGGAACCGTCCCTGAGTGTTCTCGGCCAGCTCCCACGCCAGGCCGGCAGACGCCATCGGGCTCCGGGCGAACGCCACGGACACCCCTGT
This sequence comes from Acidimicrobiales bacterium, assembly GCA_036570385.1. Classification (GTDB taxonomy): domain Bacteria; phylum Actinomycetota; class Acidimicrobiia; order Acidimicrobiales; family VFJN01; genus VFJN01. The sequence goes on from DATCYI010000270.1 coordinate 2,649, forward strand.
GCTCAGCTCGAGGGTCGGCGCCGCGGTGGCGGCCGCGGCCAGCGACATCCACGGTGCCTGCGTGGTCTCGGTGAACACCATCCCCGAGAACCCGGCGTCCTCCACGTCGCGCGCCAGCTGAGCTGTGTCGTTCCACGGGGACGGGCCGGTCATCAGGTCGAAGCGCATCGGCTCATCCTCGCGTGGCCCGAGGTCTAGAGAGCGCTACTGCTTCGCGTCGCGGCGGGACCGGTTGCGCTCGCGCCGGCGCTGCTCGAGGTAGCGCTCGACCGACAGGCCGGCCTCGGACGCCTTGCGCTCCAGGTGCAGAGCGTCGTCGGCCACGCGTCGCTGGCGCAGCTCGTCTTCGGAGATGCCGAGCTTGGCGGCCTCCGCGGCGCGGCGCTTCACGCGCTCGGGGTCCTTGGCCATGTCGTGAGCCTACCGGCGCGCCCCGGGACCCGAGCGGGCCCGCCCTGCATCCGTTTTGCCCGGCCCGCCTCGTAGCGTTGCCCGGATGAACGCACCGAAGATCGGCGTACAGCTGCAGCCGCAGGCCACCTCGCTCGACGATCTGCGCTCCGCGTGGCAGAACGCCGATCAGCTGCGGGTCGACTCGATCTGGGTGTGGGACCACTTCTTCCCGCTCTACGGCGACCCGGACGCCGCCCATTTCGAGGCCTACACCCTGCTGGCGGCGATGGCGGTGGACACGAGCCATGCCCAGATCGGCGCGCTGGTCACCTGCAACTCGTACCGGAACCCGGAGCTGCTGGCCGACATGGCTCGCACGATCGACCACCTCTCCGGCGGCCGCTTCGTCCTCGGGATCGGCTCGGGCTGGTTCGAGCGCGACTACACGGAGTACGGCTACGAGTTCGGCACAGCGCCGCAGCGCCTTCGAGCCCTCGGCGAGGCGCTGCCTCGGATCAGGGACCGGCTCGCCAAGCTGAACCCCAGCCCGGTCGGGTCGCTGCCGCTCCTCGTCGGTGGCTCGGGGGAGAAGGTGACCCTGCGCCTCGTCGCCCAGCACGCCGATGCCTGGAACGCCTTCGGCCCGGCCGCGAGCTTCGCCCACAAGAACGCCGTGCTCGACCAGTGGTGTGCGGAGGTGGGCCGCGATCCCCGGGCCGTCGAGCGCACCGTCGCCATCCAGCCCAACGAGGTGGAGGCATGGGAGGAGTACGTCGAGGCCGGCGCCGACCACATCATCGTCATGACCGGTCACCCCTTCGACCTCGACCCCGTCGCCCGCCTGATCGACCTCGTCGGCACCTGAGATCAAAGGGTCAGCGGGGAGGCGGAATCTTCCTCCCCGGAGCAGGCTGCCTGGACCTAGGTTCGCCGCCATGACGACTTTCGACGGGATCGCAGGCCGCTTTCTCGCCCTCCATAGCGGCGATCGGCCCCTCCTGCAGCCCAACGCCTGGGACGCGGGCTCGGCTCGAATCCTCGCGAGCATGGGCTTCGAGGCCATCGCCACCACCAGCAGCGGGTTCGCCGCCACGCTCGGTCGGGCCGACGGGCGCGTCACCCGAGACGAGGCGCTCGCTCACGCGGCTGCCCTCTCCGCGGCGGTCGACGTGCCGGTGGCCGCCGACACCGAGAACGGGTTCGCCGACGACCCGGCCGGCGTAGCCGAGACCGTGAGCCTTGCCTGCTCGACCGGGCTGGCCGGGTGCTCGATCGAGGACTACACCGGTCGCTCCGACGACCCCATCTACGATCTCGGCCTCGCGGCCGAACGGGTGGCGGCCGCCGCTGAAGAGGCCCACGCCGGGCCCAGGCAGCTGGTCCTGACGGCCCGCTGCGAGAACCACATCCACGACCGTCCCGACCTGGGCGACACCATCACGAGGCTCCAGGCGTACCAGGAGGCGGGAGCCGACGTGCTCTTCGCTCCTGGCGTGGTGGCGCTCGACGAGGTCCGCTCGATCATCGCGGCCGTGGACCGGCCGCTGAACGTCCTGGCGCTGCCCGGATGCCCCAGCATCGACGAGCTGGCCGAGGTCGGGGTGGCCCGCGTATCGGTGGGCGGCGCGTTCGCCTGGGTGGCGTACGGCGGGCTCATCGAGGCGGCCACCGAGCTGCGCGAGGCGGGCACCTTCGGGTACTGGCAGCAGGTCGCCGCGGCCCGCCCCACCATCACCGCCGCGCTCTAGTTGAAGTTCCTGTGGGCGGCGCTATGGTCCGGCTGCATGGACCGCTCGACCCGGGCATGCGCCGTCGCCGCCCTTGACCGCCACGTGGGCGGCCAGTGGGGCAGTCGTGCCGTGCCTGCGGTGTTGCGACCCGCCTGTTGGTGGGCGCTCCTGGTCGGCGCACCCCCGGCAAGCGTCTGACCCAAGGTCCGGACGTTCGAGGGTGGCGCAGAGCGCGTCTGCGCGCGCCACCAGGGAGGTTGTCGCCGTGGCCAAGGCCAAGCGATCGCAGAAGACCGGAAAGACAGTGCTCGAGAAGCGTCGAGCCAAGCAGGCCAAGCGCGAGGTCGTTGCCAAGGAGCGCAAGACGGCCAGCGCCATGCGGGGCCCCGCGGCCTGACGGCTGGTCCAGCTCGCGTGCGACCCGGCGGAGGTCCGCCTGCCGGGTCGCGCGCCCAGCCCCCATCTCGTCTTCAGCTCAGCAGATCTCACGAACCCCGACCCATGCGGTCGCCACTCCAAGGAGCAGCTCATGGTCATGTCCCGCCCCCTCGATCCTCCAAGCACAACCCTCGAGAGCCCCATGCCGAACGCCACATCCCACCTCAGCTCTGACGAGCTCGGAGCCCTCCACGACGGACTGCGCTCGCTCCTGGAGCTCGAGACGCAGCGCGTAGCGGCCATCGAAGCCGACGGCCTGCCTCCCGTCGCCGCGCGCGACCTCATCGAGATGGCCGACACCATCAGCGCGGCCCTGGCCAAGATCGACGCCGGCACCTACGGGATCTGCGAGCGCTGCGCCGCGCCCATCCCCTTCGCCCGCCTGGAAGCAGTGCCCTACGCGGCGTACTGCGTGACCTGCCAGGCCAAGGGCCCCTCCCTGCTCGGCTGACGGCCAACCAAGGGGGTCCCGGGGTCGGCTTGGCATGAGACGGTGTCGAACAGCCACCTAGCGTGAGGCGGTGCCCCGACCATCCGAGCCGCCCCGGGACGGGGCACGCCCACCGCGGCTAGCGCTGCCCTGGCGCGATCCGGAGCTGCGACCGATCTTCGGCTCGACGGTCGCGCTGGGCGTCGCGATCTTCTTCTTCGCGGTCTCCTTCGGGGTGGGGGCCGTGAGCGCTGGCGCATCGGTGGCGCAGACCTGCGTGATGTCGCTGCTGGTGTTCACCGGCGCGTCTCAGTTCTCAGCGGTCAGCGTGATCGGCGCCGGAGGCTCCGCTGCTTCGGCGATCGGCGGAGCGTTGCTGCTGGCGGCCCGCAACACCGTCTACGGCCTCACGCTGGCGCCCAGGCTGCCGGGCTCCCTGGCGCGTCGCCTCGTGGCCGCCCAGCTCACCATCGACGAGACGACGGCGATGACGGTGCTGCAGCCCACGCCGCGGCTGCAGCAGGCCGCGTTCTGGATGACTGGCGTGGTGCTGTGGTCCTTCTGGAACGTCGGCACGCTGGTGGGCGCACTCGCAGGCGGGGCGATCGACCCCGAGACCTTCGGGCTCGACGTGGCCTTCCCAGCCGCATTCGTGGCGATGGTGTGGCCACAGCTGCGCACCAGGCGGGGGGCTCTCGCCGCGGGGATCGGCGCCGCGATCTGCCTCGCTCTCACCCCGCTCACTCCGGTCGGTGTGCCGATACTCTGCGCGTCGCTGGCCGTGCTCGTCGGCTGGCCAGCCCCCGCAGGCGATGAGCTCGACCGCCTGCAGCCGGATGTCCCATCGGAGCTCGAGCCTTGAGCTGGACCTTCGTCGCCCTGCTGGCTGCCGGAGCGTACGCGTTCAAGGTGCTCGGCCTCGTGGTCCTCGGCGGGCGGCGGCTCCCGCCGCCGCTCGAGCGCTGCCTTGCCTTGATCCCAGCAGCGCTGCTCGCCGCCCTCGTGGTGAAGGACACCTTCAGCGTCGGTCAGCACCTCCAGGTCGATGCCCGCGCGGCGGGCATCGCCGCGGCCGTGATCGCGGCCTGGCGCAACGCGCCCCTGATCGTCGTGATCGTCCTTGGGGCCGGTGTCACCGCGGCGGTGCGCGCCATCTCGTAGACCAGGTCATCGCCTACCTTGCGACGATGGCTTCGGCAGAGCCCCGAGACGAGCTGATCGTGCCCGACGGTGACGCCTGGCGGCGCTGGCTCGACGAGAACCACGCGAGCTCCGACGGGGTGTGGCTGGTGATGGCCAAGAAGGGCGTGACCGAGCCGACCAGCGCCCGCGTGGAGGACGCGCTGCAGCACGCCCTCTGCTACGGCTGGATCGACGGGCAGCGCCGCTCCCGCGACGACAGGACCTTCCTCCAGCGGTTCACGCCCCGACGGGCACGCAGCCCCTGGTCGAAGCGCAACGTCGGCTTCGTGAAGGCGCTGACCGAGGCCGGGCTGATGCAGCCCGCCCGGCTCGCCGAGGTGCAGCGGGCCAAGGACGACGGTCGCTGGGACGCGGCCTACGGCGGCGTCGCCGACCACGAGGTGCCACCCGAGCTGGTGGCGGGGCTGGCTGCGGAGCCGCGGGCCGCCGCGATGTTCGAGATCCTCACCAGCCAGAACCGCTTCGCGATCCTGTACCGCATCGGCCAGGCCAAGCGGCCCGAGACGAAGGCCCGCCACGTCGAGAAGTTCGTCGGGATGCTCGCCCGCGGCGAGACGGTCTACCCCCAGAAGCGCACCCTCGACGACCCCTGACCCGCACCACACCACTCCACACCACCGGAACTGGGGATGGTTGATGGCCGCATCTGGTCATCTGCCATCCCCAGTTCCGACGTCGGTGGGCTCGGGTGGGGCTGAGGTCAGCTGCTGGCGTCAGGCGGCGGTGGCGTCTGCCATGGCTGGCTCGAGGGCCAGGTCTAGGACCTGGGCCACGTCGTCGACGAGGTGGATGGTGATCGCCTCGCGGACCTCGTCGGGGAGGTCGTCGAGGTCGGGGCCGTTCTTGGCCGGGAGGATCACCGTCGTCACGCCGTAGCGGTGGGCGGCCAGCACCTTCTGCTTCACGCCGCCGATGGGCAGCACCCGGCCCGACAGCGTGACCTCGCCGGTCATCGCCACGTCGCGCCGCACCGGACGCCCGGTCAGCAGCGACACCAGCGCGGTGGTCATGGCGATGCCTGCCGATGGCCCGTCCTTGGGCACGGCGCCGGCCGGGAAGTGCACGTGGAACCGCTTGGCGAGAGCGTCGACGTCGACGTCGACCGCCTCACGGTGGCTGCGCACCCACGACAGGGCGATCTGGGCCGACTCCTTCATGACGTCGCCGAGCTGGCCTGTCACCTGCAGGCCGACCTCGCCGTCCATCGACGTCGTCTCGACGAAGAGGACGTCGCCGCCGGCTCCGGTGACGGCTAGGCCGGTGGCCACGCCGGGGACCGCGGTCCGCTCGGCGATGTCCTCAACGTGGAATCGCTGGCGTCCGAGCAGGTCGGACAGGTCTTCGGCGTCGACGACCACAGGGGTCGCGGCGCCGCCCGCCACCCGCACGGCCACCTTGCGCAGGGCCTTGCCGAGCTTGCGCTCGAGGTCGCGCACGCCAGCCTCACGGGTGTAGCCCGCCACGATCTGGTGAAGAGCATCGTCGGTGACGTCGATCTCCTCGGGCCGAAGGCCGTTGCTCTGCAGCTGTCGCTGGAGCAGGTGATCGCGGGCGATGGCGACCTTCTCGTCTTCGGTGTAGCCGTCGACCGAGATGATCTCGAGCCGGTCGAGAAGGGGCCCGGGGATCGTCTCGAGGACGTTCGCGGTGGCGATGAAGAGGACGTCTGAGAGGTCGAGGTCGACCTCGAGGTAGTGGTCGCGGAACGTGTGGTTCTGTGCCGGGTCGAGCACCTCGAGCAGCGCTGCCGACGGATCGCCGCGGTAGTCGCTGCCGACCTTGTCGACCTCGTCGAGCAGCACGACGGGGTTCATCGTGCCCGCCTCGGTCATGGCTCGGACGATGCGTCCGGCCTGGGCGCCGACGTAGGTGCGACGGTGACCGCGGATCTCGGCCTCGTCACGCACGCCGCCGAGGGCGACCCGCACGAAGCTGCGGTTCAGGGCGCGGGCGACCGACTCGCCGAGCGACGTCTTGCCGACGCCTGGCGGACCGACCAGGGCGAGGATCGCGCCGGGCTTGCGCCGGGCTGTGCCGACCTCATCGATGCCGCGCTCCTGGCGGAGCTTGCGCACGGCCAGCAGCTCGACGATGCGCTCCTTCACCTCGTCGAGTCCGGTGTGGTCGGCGTCGAGGGTGGCTCGGGCGACGCTCACGTCGAGCTCGTCGGAGGTGCGCTCGGTCCAGGGGAGGCCCAGCACAGTGTCGAGCCAGCCCTGGATCCAGCCTCGCTCCATGTTCTGCTCGGGCATCCGCTCGTAGCGGCCGAGCTCCTTGCGCAGTGCGCGGACGACGTCCTCGGCGACACCAGCGGCCTCCAGCGCGTCGATGCGCTCGCGGTAGTCGTCGACCGACTCGCCGTCGCGCTCGTCGTCGCCCAGCTCCTTGCGGATGGCTTCCATCTGACGGCGGAGCAGGTGCTCGCGCTGCTGCTCGTCGAGGCCCTCACGGACGTCGTTGGCGATCTTCTCGCTCAGCTCGCGCTCGGCGATGGCCTCCTTGGCCCAGCCGAGGACGAGGCTGACCCGCTCCTCGACGTCGATCGTCTCGAGCAGCTCGACCTTGCGCTCGTTGGTGAGCTCGGGCCACCAGCCGACCAGGTCGGCGAGGGCGCCAGGATCGTCAGAGTCGACACTGCGCAGGATGCCCCGCACCTGTCGATCGCCGAGGTGCTCGAACAGCACCCGCATGGCGGCGCGGAGCTCGGCGCCCAGGCGCAGCGCTTCCTCGCTCGGGTCGTCGTCGACCACCGGTTCGGCGGTGACCCAGAGGC
>DATCYI010000271.1:0-2916 GCA_036570385.1 Acidimicrobiales bacterium
CCGTCGAGCCCGCACGCGGCCAGCGCGGCGTCGATGTCGGCCCGGCCCGCTCCTGCCGCGCGGCCCCAGAAGCGCACGTTGTCGGCCACGGTGAGCTCGTCGTAGAGGCCGGTGGCGTGGCCGAGGAGGCCGATGCGGCGGCGCAGCGCCCGAGCATCGCCCCGCTGGGACAGGTCGTGCCCCAGCACAAGGGCCTCGCCACGGGTCACCGGGAGCAGGCCGGCGCAGAGCCGCAGGAGGGTGGTCTTGCCGGCGCCGTTCGGCCCGCGGAGGAGCACTATCTCACCAGCGGCGACGTCCAGGTCGATCCCAGCCAGCGCGGGGAACCGGCCAAGAAGGGTCACCGCGCCGCGGAGGTGGACGACGGGATCCATGGGTCGACCAAGGGTACTGGCGCCCCGTCGATGCGGCCAAAGGGGCCCAGCCGCCGGGATAGGCTCCGCCGATGCGCTTGGCGAGGGTCCTCGGCGCGGTGGGGCGCACGCTCATCACCGCCGGTGTCCTCATCTTGCTGTTCGTCGTCTACCAGCTCTGGGGCACGGGCATCCGCCACGCCCAGTCCCAGGAGCGCCTGGCCGACGAGTTCGCCGAGCTCCTGGATTCGGCCGAGGACGACGCACCGGCGACGACCACCACCACGGCGCCACCCGATCCGGCGTCCACGACCTCGACCACTGCCGCGCCGGCCACCGTCCCGCCGATGGAACCGGTGCCCGAGGGCACCGCCATCGCCCACATCCGGATCCCGAAGATCGGTGTCGACGAGACGATCATCGAGGGCGTGTCGCTGGCCGACCTCAAGCACGGGCCCGGCCACTTCCCCGAGACGCCGCTCCCCGGCCAGGAGGGCAACGCCGCCATCGCCGGGCACCGCACCACCTACGGGGCTCCGTTCAACCGGATCGACGAGCTGGTGCCGGGCGACGAGATCATCGTGCAGACGATCCAGGGCGAGTTCCGCTACACGATGACCGAGCAGCTCATCGTCTCGCCCAGCCAGGTCGATGTGCTCGACGACAAGGGCGACAACCGCCTCACCCTGGCCGCCTGCCACCCCAAGTACAGCGCCCGCGAGCGCATCATCGTCGTGGCCCAGCTCGACCCGGCGGTCGAGGCGCTCCCCCGCCCGCCCCGCGCGATCGACGAAGGCGAGACCCCGACAGCCACCACCCCCGACGCCTTCGAGGACATCGACGGCGAGGGCGCCCCGGTGTGGCCCGCCGTCCTCCTGGCCGCGCTCTGCGCCGCCATCTGGCTCTTCGCCTGGTTCGTCGGGCGCCGCTGGCGCAAGTGGCCGTCCTTCGCCCTCGGCCTGCCGTTCTTCCTCGTGAGCCTCTTCTTCTTCTTCGAAGAGTTCAGCCGCTTCCTGCCGTCGAGCTTCTAGCTCTCGTCCTCGCCCGCCTTCGGCCCCTCAGACGCCTTTGAATATTGGGCGGCGGCGTTGTTGGAAGGCTTCTATTCCTTCTCTCAGGTCGGCGCTCTGCCAGGCCGTTTCGCTGGCGGCTCGCACAGCTTCGTCACTGCCCTGGCCTACGGGCATCTCCAGGCGGTTCAGGGCGAGCTTGTGGCCGGCGATGGTCAGGGGGGCCAGTGCCGAGATCTCGTCGGCCCAGCCGAGGGCGTCGTCGAGGTCGCCCATGCGCTGGACCAGGCCGAGGCGCTCCGCGTCCTCACCGCCGTAGGTCTCGGCCGCCACGAGCATGGCCCTGGCCGGGCCGGCTCCGGCGAGCAGGGCCAGCCGCTCGATCGTCCAGTGGTCGACCATCAGGCCGAGCTTGGCGGCGGGTATGCCGAAGCGGGCCGACGGAGTGGCCACCCTCAGGTCGCAGGCCACCGCCAGCTGCGTGCCCGCGCCGAGTGCGGTGCCGTCGATGGCCGCGACCGTCGCACGCGGATCGTCACGCAGCGCGCTGAGCACGTCACGCAGCCGATCGGTGAACGCCGCGTCCTCAACGCCCGACAGGTCAGCGCCGGCGCAGAAGTGGCCGCCGGCGCCGGTGATCACGACGACCCGAGCGCTGCGGGAGCGATCGAGCGCGTCGAGCAGCTGGTCGAGAGCCTCGTGGTCGAGAGCGTTGCGGCGCTCGGGTCGATCGATGGTGAGCAGGGCCACGGGCCCGCGGTCGTCGAGGTGGATCACGGCGCGGACTGTACCGACTGCCACGAAACGGTCGACACGGGTGCCGGCACCTATGCTCCTCGGGTCTTCGCACCATCTAGCTAGGCGGACGCATGCGACGAGCACCCGTACGAACCACACCTGCCCCTGCTCGGCGGGGCGGTCACCGACCCGTTCGGGCCCTCGCCGTCGCTGGCACGATCGCCGTCGCATCCCTCCTCGCTGCGTGTGGCGGTGGTGACAGCGACGACAGCCCCGAGGAGCTCCAGGAGAAGCTCGCCGAGGAGCTGCTGGACTCCGGCATCGGTCTGAGCGACGAGCAGGCCGAGTGCTTCGCCGGAGTGCTCGTCGAGGAGATCGGCGCCGACGAGCTGAACGACGTCGACTTCACCGCAGAGGAACCACCCGAGGAGCTCGCCGAGGCGTTCGGCGCCGCCTCGCTCACCGCCGTCGACGAGTGCGAGATCGATCCCGCATCGCTCGGCAGCTGACCTAAGCAACCCCCAGAGACCCCACGACAGGACCAGCGAAGATGACCGACAACCCCGCAGGTTGGCAGGCGGATCCCACCGGCCGACATGAGCACCGCTACTGGGACGGATCCCAGTGGACCGAGCACGTCTCCAACGGTGGCGTGGCCTCGACGGATGCCTACGAGCAGGCCGCTGAGGCGAGCGCTGCGGCTGATGCGGCCGATGCGGCGGGCTCGCCCGCCGACGCCGCACCCGTCGATCCCACCACCGAGACCCCCTCTTGGGGCGACCCGACCACGGCGCAGCCGGCCGCTCCGAGCGACC
>DATCYI010000272.1:0-11419 GCA_036570385.1 Acidimicrobiales bacterium
CGCCTCGAGCGGCGTGCAGGTTCGCTCCACCGGCACCGCCACCTCCACGATCGCTGGCTGCGCCGCCAGCTCACCCCGTCGCCCCACGACGATCGCCCCCCGCTGCACGGCGACGCGTTCTACCGGGTTCTCGGCAGCGGGCAGGTCCCGTTGATCAGCTGGCCGATCGCCAAGGTCACGGCGCGCGGCGTGCGGACCTGCGACGGGCTCGAGCACCGCGTCGATGCCATCGTCGTCGCCCGCTGATCCGGCGTACGCGGCCCGGAGGCCAGGTCCGGATCAGCGGCGATCCTGGTGAAGGACTGCGGGCAGCAGGCCCCGATCACGAGGTCGAGCTCCTCGCCCCACGCGATGGCGCCGTCCTCACCACCCGTCGGAGGTCCGCGGGTGCGGCGCGTCCCCGCCGCGGCCGGCCGAGGAGGCGCAGCACCGTGGCCACTCCGTCGGCCTGGAGCGGCTCGTCGAGACTCGGCACCTCCAGTGCGACGGATGCGTGACCCTCGCCGACCTCGACGCTCGTCGCACGCGTGCCGCGCGGCAGTCGCGGGAGGGGCAACGGGATCCCCACCCGTGGGGCCGAGACACCACCCCCAGCACCTCGCCGCGATGCGGCGTGACGACCAGGAGCCGGTCGTGGATCGCGTCCGTGGCGCGGACCTCGGCGAGTCGAATCCCTCGGAGACCGGCCCGCACGGCGAGACCATCGGCTCGTAGGCGGAGCCTGAGCGGGAGCGCAGCGCCTCGGACCCAGGCGTCGAGCGCAGCTTGGCTGGTCTCAGCCCGGATCAGGACCATCCCGGTCCGCAGGCGCGGTGGCCATCCCGGCGTGATGGTCACCCGCCGTGCGTCGATGGCCACCCGGGTCAGCGTGAGACCGCTCACGTCGACGTCGTGGGCCGTGACGAGCAGACGGTCGATCCGGCCGGCGGCGCCCTCCCGGAGCGAGAGGCCCAGGCGCAGGTGAAGCCGCCGACCAGCAGCCGCCGACGTGGCGTAGTCGGAGACGGCGGCGAGTGACCGGGACAGGCCATCGGTCGCGCGGTGCCGGAACGGCGATCCCGGCCGGATCGATGTCCCCGTCATCCCGGCTCGGCGGCGAGCCGGGCGTGCAGGTCGGGAAGGCGCTGCACCAGTGCCATCGGTGCCGCGACCGTGGTCGCCTCCAGTGCGACGGTGGCCGGGCGCGACCGGCCTGCGAAGACGAAGACCAGCTCGCCGTTGTCCAAGATCTGTCCTGACATCGCTCCCCAAGGAGGTGTGACCGCCCGGGCGGGCTTCGCTCAGGCCGGGGCGTCGACCGGGCGGGCCTCGCCCACCTCGCCCACCTCGCCGCCGGCCATGTCGCCGAACAGGAAGCTCAACAGCTCCGGGTCGGCGAGGATCGCCCAGTCCGGCGCTATCAGCTTGGCGTAGCGCTCGAAGTACAGGAGCTGCTTGGCCACGAGAACCAGCTCCCGGGGCAGGCGGACCTCGTAGCGGGTGCCGATGCGCACGATGTCGATGAGGACCTGGCCGTAGCTGATCTCCGAGAGCGGCCGGCCGAGGATCGGCTCGACGATCTCGGCGATGTCCTTGGCCGACTGCTCGAGGCTGGTCGGGTTGAGGACGGCGCCCATGTCGAAGATGGCCTGGGCAACAGCCTCGAAGTCGCCCGAGACCAGCAGGGCGGGAAGCCCGCGACGGACGATGTCGCGCGTCTTGTCGTCGAAGCTGCCGCAGATCCCGAAGTCGAGGTAGACGACGGCACCCTCGGTGTCGAGCATGAGGTTTCCGGCGTGGACGTCGCCGTGGAAGAAGCCGTGCTCGAGGGCCGCCTCCAGCCACGCCCGCACCCCCCGCTTGAGCGCGGCGCCGAGGTCCCAGCCGGTGGCCTGCAGCTCGACGAGGTCGTCGATCTTGTAGCCGTGGATGCGCTCCATGGTGAGCACCCGAGGGCTGGTGAGCTCCCAGTGCACCCCGGGGACGCGCACCCCACCGGGGGTCTGGCTGGCGGCGATGATCTGGCCGAAGCGCTCCATGGAGCGGGCCTCGATGATGAAGTTGAGCTCCTCGCTCAACGTGGTGGCGAAGTCCTCGACCACCGCGACCGGGTTGGCCATGCGTCCCTTGGACGAGACCTTGTCGAGCCCCTTGGCCAGCTTGAGCAGGATGCGCAGGTCGGAGTCCAGGATGCGCCCGATGCCCGGCCGCTGGACCTTCACGACCACGTCGGAGCCGTCGTGCAGGGTCGCGCCGTGGACCTGGGCGATGGAGGCCGAGGCCATCGGCTCGTGGTCGAAGGACGCGAACAGCTCGTCGTGGTGGGCGCCGAGGTCGGTCTCGATCACCTCCACGATGTCTCGGTAGGCCACCGGCGGGACGCTGTCGAGGCAGGCGCGCAGCTCGTCGGCCAGCACGTCGGGGAACAGCCCCGGGCTGGAGGCGACCAGCTGGGCCAGCTTGACGTAGGTGGGCCCGAGCTCCTCGAAGGACTGGCGCAGCGCATGCGCCCCGCGCTCGCTGCGCGCCCCTGCTCCCGGACGCGCCGTTCGTGCGGCCGCCCGGCCGAGCAGGCGTGCCGTGGTGAGGGCCCGTCCGGCTTCTCTCGGTCGGAGCCGGGTGATCTCGCTCGGCACCAGACGTTCCATCCGCACGGGCAGCTCCTCGGGGTGATACGATGACGTGTCATTGTTGCACGCGACGGTTCCCGGTGCCGCATCGGGAGCACCTGGGGGATTCTGCGATGGCCGTGACCGAAACCGTTCCGGTGGTGCCCGGCGCCGCACCTCCCGCCGTCGAGCCCTTCGAGGTCCGCATCGACCTCGGTGGCCTCCACCCGGCCGACGTCACGCGGCTGCTGGAGATCGCCTCCACGCTGGCCCGCCACGGCATCGTCGTCGTCGCCCGTCGCGGCCCGTTCATCGCCCTGCGCGTGCGTCGGCGGGCACCGCGGGCGCTGGCCGTGGCCCTGCGCCGCAGCTTCGTCGACCTCGGGCCGACCTTCGTCAAGTTCGGGCAGCTGATCGCATCGAGCCCGGGGCTGTTCCCCGACGTGGCGGCGACGGAGTTCCGCAGCCTGCTCGACGAGGTCCCCACCATCCCGACCAGCCAGGTCCACCGCATCGTCGAGCGGGCGCTGGGCCGCCCGGTGGGGATCGCGTTCGCGTCCTTCGACGACGTGCCGCTCGCCGCCGCATCCATCGCCCAGGTCCATCGGGCCCGGCTGCACGACGGCACCGACGTGGTCGTCAAGGTGCGCCGCCCGGGACTCCGTCAGAAGGTGGCGCGCGACACCCGGATCCTGCGCGTCCTGGCCTCGGTGCTCGGTCGCGCCGGTGGGCTGGGCCAGATGATGAACCCGGTGGCCATCGTGGAGGACTTCGCCGACACCCTCCGCTACGAGCTCGACTTCCGCAACGAGGCCCGCTGGATGGCCGAGTTCCGGTCCAACCTCGACACCTTCGGCGACAACCGCAGCGTGACCACCCCCGTGCCCATCGAGCACCTGTGCGGCGAGCGCGTGCTGGTCATGACCTACGTGGACGGCCACCCCGTCGACCGGCTCGACCTGCTCGCCGAGTCCGGCCACGACTTCGAAGAGCTGCTGCGCCTCGGCGTGCGGGCCTGGCTCGAGTCGGCCTTCGAGCACGGCCTGTTCCACGGCGACGTGCACGCCGGCAACCTGTTCCTCACCACCGACGGGAAGGTCGCGCTGCTCGACTTCGGGATCATGGGCCACCTGGACCCACCCGTCCGTGCGGCCCTGCGCGACGCGCTCCCCGGCCTCCTGCTGGGCGACGACCCCCGCGGCGTGATCGAGGCGTTCTTCGCCCTCGGGGCGGTGACCGGCCCTCTCGACATGGAGCGCGCCAGCGAGGACGTGCGCCGGATCGTGGCGCCGCTGGCCAACAAGCCCCTGTCGGAGATCAGCTACGGCGAGCTGCTCTCCAACGTCATGCAGGTCGCCGGGCGCCACCGGGTCCGCCTGCCCCGCGAGCTGGTGCTGGTGATCAAGCAGATCCTGTACTTCGAGCGCTACGCCAAGGAGCTCGCGCCCGGCTACCACATCCTGTCCGATCCCCGCCTGCTCACCTACCTGCTGCCCCAGTACGAGGTGCCGGTGCAGCGCCCGGTGCTCACCACCCGGCCCCGCACCCGCCCCCTCGACGGAGATCCCGACGCCGGGCTGCTCGTGGAGGCGGTCCGCGACGACCGCTTCGGCTGGGACTACGACCCGAAGCGCCCGGAGCTGCGCCGGCTCTACGCCAAGGCCAAGGACAAGCAGTGGAACGCATCGGTGGACATCGACTGGTCGATCGAGGTCGACCGCGAGGATCCAGGTGGGCTGTCGGAGTACCTGCCCGTGATGGCGGCTGACGCATTCGACTCCTTCACCGAAGCCCAGAAGCGGGAGGCGGGTCACGTGTTCAACACCTGGCTCACGTCGCAGTTCCTGCACGGCGAGCAGGGCGCGCTGCTGGCCACCTCCAAGCTCGTCGCCCAGGTGCCCGACGTCGACGCCAAGTTCTACGGCGCCACGCAGGTGATGGACGAGGCCCGCCACGTCGAGGTCTATGGCCGCTACCTGCAGGAGAAGCTGGGCGAGATCCACCCGATCAACCCCAACCTGCAACAGCTGCTCGAGCTCATCGTGGCCGATCCGCGCTGGGACGTGACCTACCTCGGCATGCAGATCATCGTGGAGGGCCTGGCGCTGGCCGCCTTCGGACTCATCCACCAGTTCTCGACCGAGCCGCTCATCAAGCAGATCACCCGCTACGTGATGGCCGACGAAGCCCGCCACGTGGCCTTCGGCGCGCTGGCGTTGAGCGGCTTCTACGACGAGCTCACGTCGGCCGAACGTCTGGAGCGACAGGACTTCGTCCTCGAGGCGTCGTGGCTGATGCGGGACCGGTTCCTGGCCACCGAGGTGTGGGAGCGGCTGGGGATCCCGCCGTCGGACGGCCTGCTCGATGCCAGCCGCTCGCCGATGATGCAGATGTTCCAGCACGTGCTCTTCGCAAAGATCACGCCGAACCTCACCAAGGTCGGGCTGATGGACGAGAAGCTGCGCGACCGCCTGATGGCGATCGGCGCCATCGCGACGTCGTGACCCCTCGAACGGGTCTCGGGTCGGCGGACGCGTGCGCGACAATGTCGACCGTGACCGGCCCTTCGCCCCTCACGGCGCTCGGTCTCCCGCCCGTGCCTGCCGCAGTCCTCGACCCCTACCTCGACGCCGCCGCGAGCTGCTTCGCCCGACACGGGCTCCGTCGGACGCGGGTCACCGACATCGCCGAGGAGGTCGGGGTCTCCCGCGTCACGGTGTACCGCCAGGTCGGGACGACGGAGGACGCGGCCCGCCTGCTCCTGGCCCGGGAGCTCGATCGCCTCGTGAGCTCGCTGCTCCCCACCCTCCTCGCGGCCGAGGACGCCGACGGAATCGTCGCCGTGATCGCCTCGGCGGTCGACTTCGCCGTGACGCACCCCGTCATGCGCAAGGTCCTCCAGGACGAGGCCGACCTCGTGGGGGCCTTCGTCGTGAACGAGTTCGGCACCGTACTGGAACGGCTCCTGCTGCTCGCCGAGCCGGTGGTCCGGCGCCTGGACGAGATCGCAGGGACGCGCGACATCGACATCCCCGTGTTGGCCGAGTGGGTGGCCCGCGTGGTGCTGACGATGGTGGTGGCGCCGCCGGCGGTGCCACCACGGGAGTTCCTGCGCGAGGTGCTACGCCCGCTGCTGGTCGCCACCGCCCGGGAGCACTGAGCTTCCGCCGCCGGCCGCCTCCACCTGCCAGCGGTGGCGGGGCTCGAGCCTGTAGGGCCGGGAGCGGGGCCGATCGAGTGATCGGGCCAGGGCATCGGGGGCGAGCATGTCGTCGATGCTCCCCCGGGCCCGGTCGTCGATGGCCTCGCCCAGTGGCCCGTCCAGCAGCTGGGCCAGCATCGCCGGAAGGCTGTCCGGGTCCTCCAGCATCCAGGAGTGCCCGGCACCCTCCACCGTGACCAGCGTGGCGGCGGCCGCGGCGGCCGCACCCCGGGCGAAGGGGTACCAGATGGCCAGGTCTCGGTCGCTGTGGACGACGATGACCGGGACACCTTCGTCGTGCAGCGACCGGAGCCGGGCGTCGGAGCCCTGGTTGCCGATGGTGGCGACGAACGCGGCGGGCATCGAGGGCAGCGCCCGGACGCGATCGCCGAGCGTCGGTGCCGCGAGCCGAGCGAGTGCGCCGGCGTCCCGACGGGTCCGCACCACGGTGGAGGCGATGTCCAGGCCGAGCAGGCCGATGCCCAGGGGCAACAACCCAGGGACGTAGCGCCCGAGCCGGGTGAAGCGGTCGAAGCCGCCTCCGATCGCGGCGTTGGTCGGGATGACGGCCAGCACGCGGTCGACCTCGGCCGCGGCCACGTCCACCACGATCCGGCCCCCCATCGAGTGGCCGAGCAGCACGGCCTGCTCGATGCCGAGGTGGTCCAGCACACGTCGGTGGAGGTCGACGTAGGACCGCCAGCGGAACCCGCCCACCCCGAGCGGCGCGGTGCGGCCGTGGCCGGCGCTGTCCACGGCGATGACCCGGAAGCCCAGCCCGGCGATGCGCCGGAGGGTGCGGGCGTAGAGCATGCCCTCGGCCATGATCCCGTGCACGACGACCAGCGGGACACCCTCGCCGCACATCGACAGGCCGACGCGGTGGCCGTCGGCGAGGATGACCTCACGGCGTCGCAGGCGCGGCGGTTTCGTCTCCACGGCATCGGCCAGCGCTCGCATCTGCTCGAGCACGGGGAGGGACGCAGCGGTCGGGGGAGGGGCCACAGCCATGTGATCATGGTACAGCTCCGTCTCGTTGTCGCACTGCCCACCCGGACAAGACATGCGACGGTCGGCGTCTGGTGACGCCGCAGGGTAGGTTCCGGTGCCGTCCGCGGAAAGGGGGTGCCGGGTGGCCGGTGTCGAAGTGGAGCACGAGGGTCTCGTCGGGGTGGTGGAGCTGCGGCGTCCACCGCACAACTTCTTCGACGCCGGACTCATCGGGGAGATCGCGACAGCGTTCGAGGCCCTCGACGCCGACCCCGACTGCCGGGCCATCGTGCTCGCCGCCGAGGGGCGATCGTTCTGCGCCGGAGCCGACTTCTCCGGCCAGCGCCCCGCCGCCGGTTCGTTCTCGGGCGGCGGCGACGGACCCGGCAGCATCGGCGCCGGATCCCTCTACCACGAGGGCCCTGCGCCTGTTCGCCATCGCCACGCCTGTGGTCGCAGCGGTGCACGGGCCGGCCATCGGTGGTGGCCTGGGCCTGGCGCTGGTCGCCGACTTCCGGGTGACCTGCCCCGAGGCCCGCTGGTCCAACTTCGCTCGCCTGGGTTTCCATCCCGGGTTCGCCCTGACGGCGACGCTGCCCGAGCTCGTCGGTGGCCAGCACGCCCGACGGCTGTTCTGCACCGGGCCGGGATCCGCCGACCCGGCGGGATCGGCATCGGCTGGGCCGCGCCCACCATCCTCCTCGCCGGCACCGAGGAGCAGTAGCAGCGCTACCTGCCGCCCATCCTCAGCGGCGAGGACCAGTGATGCCAGCTGTTCAGCGAGCCCGACGCCGGGTCCGACCTCGCGTCGCTGCGCACGCGGGCCGTGCGCGACGGCGACACCTACGTGGTCAACGGCTCCAAGATCTGGACCAGCGGCGGCCGCCACAGCCGCTACGGCATCCTCATCGCACGCACCGACCCCGAGGCCCCGAAGCACCGGGGCATCAGCTACTTCGTGTGCCCGATGGACCTGCCCGGCATGACGCTCGAACCGGTCATCGACATGACCCGGCGCACTAGTTCAACCAGGTCTTCTTCGAGACGTCCGCCTGCCGGCGGCGAACCTGATCGGCCAGGAGAACGACGGGTGGCGACTCACCAAGGTGACCCTGTCCAACGAGCGGGTGATGCTGTCCTCGGCCGGCTCCCTGTGGGGCGCCGGTCCGTCCGCTGCCGACCTGCTCGAGCTCGTGCGGGGCGCCGGCGGCGAGACCGACCCGCTGCTGCGCCAACGGCTCGCCGCGCTCCACTGCGAGGCGGAGGTGCTGCGCCTCAACCGGCTCCGCACCCTCTCCGCGCGCCTGCGGGGCCAGACGCCCGGGCCCGAGGCCTCCATCCAGAAGGCCATGGCCGACGAGCACGGCCAGCACGTCATGGAGCTGGCCAAGGACCTGGCCGGCACCGCCGGCGTGCTCGAGGGCTCCGGTCCGGCGGGGCCCGTGCCCGAGGACGCCCGCACCGGGGCCACCGAGGTCAACGCCGACGCCCAGTTCCCCGACGTGCACCCGATCTGGCACTACGGCTTCCTGTTCTCACCGGCGCTCACCGTCGGCGGCGGCACGTTCGCCATCCAGAGCAAAATCATCGGCGAGCTCGTCCTCGGTCTGCCCCGGGAACCCTGGGTCGACCGGTGACCGCCGCCCGGAACGAAGGGGTCTCATGACCGACATCGCATCCATCGCCGCCGACCTGGCCGCCGAGCAGCAATCGCTCGACGACGTCGTCGCCGGCCTCACGCCCGAGCAGTGGGCGACGCCGACGCCGAGCCCGGGCTGGACCGTGCGCGACCAGATCGGCCACCTCACCTACTTCGACGGCACCGCCACGCTGGCCGCCACCGACCCCGACGCCTTCCAGGCCGCCCTGGAGGAGCTGATGGGCTCGGGCGACGGCATGGAGAAGCTCACCTTGCTGCGCGACCTGGGGCCCGAGGAGCTGCTCGCCCGCTGGCGCCAGAACCGGGCCACCCTCCTGGCCGCGGCGGCCGAGTTCCAGGACGGGCAGAGGCTGCCCTGGTACGGGCCGTCGATGAGCGCCAAGTCGTTCCTGACCGCCCGGCTCATGGAGTGCTGGGCCCACGGCACCGACGTGGTCGACGCCGTCGACGGCCACCGGCCGCCTTCCGACCGGCTGCGCCACGTCGCCCAGATCGGGTTCATCATCCGGGGGTGGACCTACGCCAACCGCGGCGAGGAGGTGCCGTCCGGCGACGTGCGCGTCGAGCTGACGTCGCCGTCGGGCGCCGACGTGTGGACGTTCGGCCCCGACGACGCCGAGGCCACCGTGCGGGGTCCGGCGGAGCACTTCTGCCAGGTGGTCACCCAGCGTCGCCACCTGGACGACACCGACCTGGTGGTGGAGGGCGAGGTCGCCCGCGACTGGCTGTCCAAGGCCCAGGCCTACGCCGGCCCGCCCATGAGGGCCCGGCACCGAGGGGGAAGCACTGATGTCCGTCGCCCGCTCCGAGACGAGCGACGGGGTCTGCACCGTCACCCTGTGCGACACCGAGCACCGCAACGCCCTGGGCCGCCAGCTCATCGGCGAGATGATCGCCGCCTTCGAGGCGGCCGAGGCAGACGACGACGTGCGCGTCATCGTTCTCACGAACGAGGGCTCGGCGTTCTGCGCGGGCGCCAACCTGTCGGAGCGCTCCTCGTCGAGCACCGACGACGCGCCGGCCGCGGTCAGCAGCCCGAAGCACCTGTTCGGCCGCTTCGCCCGCTCGCCCAAGCCCTACGTCGGGCGGATCGCCGGGCACTGCGTGGCCGGCGGCATGGGCCTCGCCGCGGCCATGGACATCTCGATCGCGGTGGAGGAGGCCAAGTTCGGCTTCACCGAGGTGCGCATCGGCGTGGCGCCGGCGGTGATCTCGGTGATGTGCCTGTCCAAGCTGCGCACTGCAGACGCCCGCGCGACATTCCTCCGGGGCCACCGGTTCAGCGCCGTGGAGGCGGCCGAGATGGGGCTCATCAACGCTGCTGTGCCCGCTGACCGGCTCGACTCCGAGGTCGACGCGATCGTCGACGACCTCCTCGCCGCCGCTCCCGGGGGTCTGGCCGCGGCCAAGGAGCTGCTGGCGCGCGTGCCCCAACTCGGCACCGACGAGGCGTTCGAGTGGACCTCGAAGATGTCGGCGCAACTGTTCACCACCGACGAGGCGCGTGAGGGCATGACCGCGTTTCTGGAGAAGCGCACGCCGTCGTTCTCCCGGCGGCGTGCCCCCGAGGCGGGACGGTAGCCCCGTTCGACCGTGACATGAGCCGCGATTCGCACCATGTTGCATGGCCGTCTATGGTCCAGCCATGCGCGTTCACGTGGATCAGGAGAAGTGCCAGGGGCACAACCGTTGCGTCGTCCTCGCCCCCGACCTGTTCGAGGTCGATGAGCTGGGCACGGCCTGGGTGAAGGGCGACGGCGTCGTACCGCCCGGGCAGGAGGAGGTGGCCCAGCTCGCTGTCGACAACTGCCCGGAGTACGCGATCACCATCACCGACGACTGACCCCGAGACGGGCACTCGCTCGCCAACGCGCCGCCGCAGATCTGCGGCGGCGGTTCGCGCGCCTCCGGCGCGCCTGGTCGATGCTACACAAGACAGATCTTGTCGGACGATCGCTCATGAGGTAGCGTGTCGGAAATGACGTCCTCGAAGGGGTTTGCCCGACATGACCGACACCGCCGATGCCCACCTGCACGTGCGCTAGAACGACGAGTCGACGTTGGGTCCGGTGGAGGACTGGGCGACGGACTTCGACATGTTCGAGCCCGGCTACGTCTCCGACCCCACCGGGCGTTGGGCCGAGCAGCGAGAGTGGTGCCCCATCGCGTTCACCGAACGCCGCCAGCGCACGTGGCTGCCGGTGCGATACGAGGACCTCTCGGCGATCGCCCACGACGTGGAGCGGTTCTCGTCGCGCGACATCGCCGTGGTGTCCCCGCTCGACGTGCCTCTGAACGACGTGATCCCCGTGCCACCGATCAGCTCTGATCCGCCGTTCCACACCTGGGCTCGCCGGCTGCTGCTCCCCGCCTTCGGTCCGTCGGCCATCGACAAGATGACGCCGATCACCCGGGCGCTGGCCCACAGCCTGATCGACGAGCACTTCACCGACGGCAGCGGCGATGTGGCGGCTGACTACGCCCAGCACATCCCGGTGCGGGTGATCGCCCAGATGATCGGCATCCCGCTCGAAGACGAGCCCAAGTTCACCGGCTGGGCCGTGCGAACGCTGCAGGAAGGGCTGCAGAACCTGGCGGACCTGCCGGAGGTCTTCGAGGAGATGACGGCCTACTTCGTCCAGCACGTTGCCGAGCGGCGGGCCATGGCCGAGGGCTCGCGCCCCGACGACATCCTCACCATGCTCCTCGAGGCGGAGACGGATCAGCCGATGACCGACGAGCACCTGCTCGGCACGTGCTTCCTGCTGCTCATCGCTGGCATCGACACCACGTGGAGCAACATCGGTTCCGCACTGCTGCACCTGGCGTCGCATCCCCAGGACCAGCAGCGGCTGCGTGACGAGCCCGACCTGATGCCGATGGCCGTGGAGGAGTTCCTGCGCTTCTACAGCCCGGTCACCATGGCCCGCTACGTCACCGAGGACACCGAGTTCAAGGGGTGCCCGATGCAGGAGGGCG